>CBIHMD010000030.1:0-12203 GCA_966210655.1 uncultured Thalassospira sp. | reverse complement strand
ACATCGGTAAGAGTGGCAAACTGGAACACCAGTGCCTTGAGACCGCCTGCAAGACCGGCCAGGGCCGCCGACATGACAAAGGCCGCAAGCTTGTACAGGTTGACCGAGTAACCCAATGAAATGGCCCGGTTTTCATTTTCCCGAATGGATCGCAGGATCATGCCAAATGGGGAATGCACAATTCGCCATACCGCAAATACTCCGGCTGCGAAGATCACCAGCACAAAGAAATACATGTTCAGCGGCTGGCTAAGATCGATAAAACCAAGAAGATGCCCGCGCGGCACGCCTTGCAATCCGTCTTCGCCTTTGGTGAATTCCGATTGCAAGCAGAAGAAAAAGAACATTTGCGATAAAGCCAGAGTAATCATCGCGAAATAGATGCCCTGACGCCGAATGGCGAAAAATCCGATGATCAGCCCCATGAAAGCCGCACCGACAACGCCCAGAAGAATTCCGGCCTCGGGCGGGAAGCCCCATTCCTTAACCGCATGGGCAGTGAAATAGGCCGCCCCGCCGAAAAAGGCTGCGTGGCCAAATGACAGCAAGCCCGTAAACCCCAAAAGCAGGTTGAAGGCACTGGCGAACAGAGCAAAACACAGGACCTTCATCAGGAAAACCGGATAAAGGACGAAGGGGGCAATCACAAGGCCGATGATCAGGACAGCGAGAAGGGCAAGCTGTATCCGCTGCGCCGACTGGCGTGTTTCCGATGTCATTGTTATTTCTGTCATATCACGCATCCCGACCAAACAGACCCGCAGGCCGGACCAAAAGAACGATAGCCATGATCACGAAAATCACGATATTTGACGCTTCGGGGTAAAAGACCTTGGTCAATCCTTCGAGGATGCCCAGCATATAGCCGGTGACAATTGCCCCCATGATCGACCCCATCCCGCCGACAACCACGATGGCGAACACCACAATGATCAGGTTCGATCCCATCAACGGGCTGACCTGATAGATCGGTGCGGCCATGATTCCGGCCAGCGCGGCCAGACCAGCACCAAGTCCGTATGTCAGGGTCAGAAGGAATGGCACATTGACGCCAAACGATTGAACCAGTGTCGGATTTTCGGTCGCGGCACGCAAATAAGCGCCAAGTTTGGTCTTTTCGATCAGAAGCCACGTGCCGATACAAACAATCAGGGATGCGACGACGACCCAGCCGCGATAAATCGGCAAATACATAAAGCCGAGATTAACTCCGCCCGAGAGCAGGGCAGGCGTGGCATAGGGTTGGCCTGAAGTGCCATAGAAATATCGGAATCCGCCCTCTATCACCAGGGCAAGGCCAAAGGTGAACAAAAGCCCATACAGATGATCAAGATTGTAAAGACGACGCAAGGCAAAGCGTTCGATCACAATGCCGGTAATGCCGACAATGACCGGTGCCACCAGCAACGCCAGCCAGTAATTGATACCGATCCACGACAGCAGAAGAAAACCAACAAAGGCCCCCATCATGTATTGTGCGCCATGTGCGAAGTTGATGACGCGCAGAAGGCCGAAAATAATCGCCAGACCAAGGCTTAGCATGGCATAGAACGATCCATTGATCAGGCCGATCAGAAGCTGACCGAGAAATGCCTGGATCGGAATTCCAAATATCATTATCACGGCGTCATACTCCCAGAACTTCGTGCAAGGTGTCCATTCTGGCGGGCAGTTCCGCCACGTCGAAACCTTCTGTCACCACGCCGTGATCCATGATGTAGAATCTGTCGGCAATTTTGCTGGCAAACCGGAAATTCTGTTCGACAAGCAAGATGGTCATGCCGCGCTGTTTGAGGGTTTGCAGAACCTCGCCAATACGCTGGACGATAACCGGAGCAAGGCCTTCGGTCGGTTCATCAAGCAACAGCAGTTTGACCCCGGTACGCAGCATGCGTGCCATGGCAAGCATTTGCTGCTCTCCACCTGACAATTTGGTTCCCTGACTGTTACGCCGTTCCAAAAGGTTGGGAAACAGATCATAAATTTCCTCGACCGACATGCCGTCTTTTGACACGACAGGCGGTAACATCAGGTTTTCTTCGACACTGAGTGTCGCGAAAATCCCACGTTCTTCGGGTACAAAGCCGATTCCGGCACGTGCAGTATGATGCAGTGGCCGGTTCATAAGGTCCTTGCCGTCGAATTCGATTGTGCCGGTGCGTTTGCGCAAAATGCCCATGATAGAGCGTAAAGTAGTGGTTTTCCCCATGCCGTTACGGCCAAGGATGGTAACCGTTTCACCTTCGCGAACGTCAAGATTGACGCCATGCAGGATATGGCTTTCATCGTACCAGGCATTCAGGTCCTGAACGGAAAGAAGTGGTTTTCTATCAGTCATGATCCGTCCCCATATAGGCGACCTTGACGCGTTCGTCGTTGCTGACGGTGGCGTAATCGCCTTCCGCCAGAATTTCGCCGCGTTGCAGAACGGTAATGTGATCGCACAGATCGGCGACGACCTTAAGATTATGTTCAACCATCAGAACGGCGCGCGTTTTGGCGACTTCGCGAATGATTTCGGCAACCATCCCGACATCCTCGCCGCCCATGCCTGCCATCGGTTCATCCAGCAGCAGAACCTTTGGATCAAGTGCCAGTGTGGTGGCAATTTCAAGCACACGCTTGCGGCCATAGGAAAGGTCTGCGGCCTGGCTGTCATGTTCGTTTTCGAGCCCGACAGACTTCAAAAGATCCATCGCGCGATCATTGAGAACATCAAGCTTGCCAAGCGGCAGCCAGAACTGCACGGCCAGATTGCCGGGGCGTTGCAGTGCGATACGAATATTTTCCAGAACTGTAAGATGAGGGAAAATTGCCGATATCTGGAATGAACGTACCAGTCCCATACGCGCCACACGGGCAGGGGCCATATTTGTAATATCATGATCCAGCAGGGTGATCTTTCCGCTGGTCGGTTGCAGGAATTTCGTCAGAAGATTGAAAACGGTGGTTTTGCCTGCGCCATTCGGGCCGATCAGCGCATGCACTTTGGCGTGATGAACGTCAAGATTGACGTTATTGACCGCGGTAAAACCGCCAAAATCGCGACGAAGGTCACGGGCGGTAAGAACCACCCGTGCCTTTGTCTCGTTTTGATGGTTACCCGGATTTGCGTGAGTTCCGGTCGCCGTCATGTTCTTAGTTCGACGCCAGTGAGCAGCCGCTTTCCGCCGGATCGATGAAAGCCTCGTCGCCGGGGACGGTATCAAGAACGTTGTAGTAATCCCAGTCACCGGTCATCTGGTCAGGCGCTTTGACTTCCATCAGGTACATGTCATAGATCATGCGGCCGTTTGCACCGACTTTGCCATTTTGGGCAAAAACGTCATTAACAGGCATTTCATGCAAGGCTTTCGCGACGGCTTCGGTTTCATCCGTCCCGGTTTCCTTTACCGCTTTGAGATACTGCAGGACGGCAGAATAGGTGCCAGCCTGGATCATGTTCGGCATACGCCCGGTGCGATCAAAGAAACGTTTGCCGAATTCGCGGGTTTCATCGTTACGATCCCAATAGAACCCTTCGGTCAGTGACAGTCCCTGTGCAGCTTCTGCGCCCAAACCATGAACTTCTGCAAGAGTAAAGAGCAGTGCCGCAAGACGCTGGCCACTCTGAACGATGCCGAATTCCGAAGCCTGTTTGATGGCATTGGCGGTATCAAGACCCGCATTGGCAAGACCAATGACTTTTGCGCCGGACGCCTGCGCCTGCAACAGGAACGAGGAATAGTCAGTCGTTGCCAAAGGATGGCGCACAGCACCGACTACCGAGCCACCGTTTTCCTTAACGAAGTTCCCGGTTTGCTCTTCCAGCGAATAACCGAACGCATAGTCAGCCGTCAGGAAAAACCAGCTATCGCCGCCGTTATTCACCAACGCACCGCCAGTACCGACAGCCAGCGCATGGGTGTCATACGCCCAGTGGAAGCCATAGGGCGAACATTGTTCACCTGTGAGAGCCGTGGTGGCCGCACCGGTTACGATATCGATTTTTTTCTTTTCCTTGGAAATGCCCTGAACAGCCAATGCGACCGATGAGGTTGTCAGTTCCATGATCGTATCAACCTGATCCTGATCATACCATTGACGGGCAATGTTGGCCGCAACATCGGGTTTGTTCTGATGGTCGGCGGTAATGACTTCGATCTTCTTATCAAGAACGGTGCCGCCAAAATCCTCGACGGCCATTTTTGCGGCTTCAAAGGACCAGGTGCCGCCAAAATCGGCATAGACACCGGATTGATCGTTCAGGATACCAATTTTGACAACATCATCGGAGATTTCGGCATGCGCGGGCAATGCTGCAGCGGCCGCCATTATCGCAACAGACGCAATTGCAATCTTCTTCATCTAGGTTCCTCCCTGATGGAACTATGTTTTCCAGTATGCCTGTTGGCAAACCAGACGACTCTTCCGGGCAGAATGATGTTCAACCATTGCTACAGACCGGATGATTGGAGTGTGCCTTGACTGCACATTTTTGTTATTTTAATCGATCTTGAGATTTTGCCGATTAAGTATCTGAAAAAGAACGATTCATTTCTGATTCTGTTCTTGTGTTCAGGACCATGACTTACGCTAACATTGACCAAAACCCGGTCAAATATATAATTTTGGACAATGATTGTACAAAAATGAACAGGAAGGCAGATGCGCCAGTTCCCTTGGGATGATTTGCAGTATTTTCTTGCCGTCGCTCAGGAAGGCAAGCTTTCCTCGGCGGCACGGCGATTGCGAACCAGTCATGTGACGGTTGCACGACGGATTGAACGGCTTGAGCAGGGGATCGGGGCAAAATTGTTTCAGCGCAGTCCGACAGGCTATACATTGACGCCGATGGGACAAAGGCTGATGGAGCCGGCCCAGGCAATGGCGCTTGAAGCAGACAAAATGCTTAGTGTGGTCGGGGATGGTACTTTACCGCTAAGCGGGGTGATCCGGCTAAGTGTTCCGGAAGGTTATGGCAATTTTTTCATAGCAGAAAAGTTGCCTCATTTTGCCAGTCAGTATCCGAACCTGACCATTGAGATGGTCAATATCCAGCAGATCGTTTCGTTATCGCGGCGTGAGGCGGATGTCTCGGTTTCGCTCAGTACGCCAAAGGCCGGTTCCTATCACTTTGAGAAAATTTCCAGTTACATCCTTTATGTCTATGCATCGCGCGATTATCTTGCCCGCAACAGGGCGATCAAGCAGCGCGAGGACCTCGCGGGGCATCCGTTTATCGGTTATATCGAAGACATGATTTTTACCCCGGAACTCAACTATCTGGGTGAAATTATTCCGGGACTGAGGCCGTCTTATCAGACATCCAGTGTTTTTGCGCAGCTCAAAGCCTGCCGTGCCGGTTACGGGCTATGTGTGCTGCCTTATTATATGGGCGCAATGTTTGATGATCTGGTCGCCGTGATGCCCAAGATTGTTCCAATTCACCGCGATTATTGGCTTGTTTGTCATAATGACATGATAGATGCGACACGTATCCGACCGTTGATCGAATTCATTCGTCGGGAAACCTCCGCTGCCAGAGACTGGTTTAACGGGTTTCCAAGGCAATTTGTTTGAGCACTGGATTGACAGAAAATGCGGTCAGACGATGTGGCATGACAAAGCTTGCATCTTGTTGCTAATAACGTCATTTTGATCGATAACGAAAATTAACAATCAAAGACGAAAATTCAGGGCGGAAGGAAGCAATATGGGCAAGCTTGATCGGCGGCGTCGCGAAATCCTTGAACTGGTCGCGGCGAACAGTTTCATGACGATTGATACATTGGCCGATCATTTTGCCGTTACCCCCCAGACCATTCGACGTGATATCAACGAAATGGCAGAAGAAGGCCTTGTCGCGCGTTATCATGGCGGGGCGGCCAGCCTTTCGACCACAGAAAACACGGCCTATACAGACCGTCAGGTTCTTAACCTTGGCAGCAAGCGCGAAATCGCCAAGCTTGTGGCGCAGCATATCCCCGAAGGGGCGTCGATATTCATTAATATAGGCACGACGAATGAAGAAGTCGCGCGGGCATTATCGTCGCACAAGAGCCTTAAGATCATCACCAATAACCTGCATGTCGCCCAGATTTGCGCCGCCAATCCAGGGTTTGAGGTGATTATAGCAGGTGGTGTTGTTCGTCAGCGCGACTTTGGCGTGATCGGCGAGGCGACCATCGATTTTATCAACCAGTTCAAGGTCGATTACGCGATTGTCGGGATTTCCGGCGTGGACGAAGACGGCAGCCTGATGGATTTCGATTATCGCGAAGTCCGGGTGGCGCGTGCGATCATTTCCAATGCGCGCCAGACGTTCCTGTGTACCGACGCATCCAAATTCGGGCGCCGTGCGATGGTGCGGCTGGGGCATCTTTCGGAAATTGATGCCTTGTTTACCGACCGTCATCCCGGCCCGGTTTGGGCAGATGTCATCCGTGAAGCTGATTTGTCGGTTTATACCGCCAACTGATTGGCAAGAATGGGTGATCAGGCGACCATATGGTCGCCGCGCTTGCCCATGCGCATGGTGATCGGGCCTTGTGACGAGCCATTGAGCATCTGGGTCAGATGTTCGTTATGGGCGTCATCTATATCGTTCGTCGGACCCGACCAGTAAACTTTGCCCGCATGCATCATCACCAGATTTGCGTATCGCGTGCGTGCGATATGCATGTCATTGGTAATGGTGATGACGGTGGTGCCGCGCTGGGTTGCGATCTTGCTGATCATAAGTTCGATATGCTTCGACAGAACCGGATCAAGACCCGCCGTCGGATTATCAAGCAGCAGGATTTCCGGGTCGGTTGAAATGGCACGCGCAATGCCGACACGTTTCTGCATGCCGCCTGACAGGTCACCGGGGGACAAAAAGGCACTGTCTTCGGACAGGCCGACATGACCAAGCAGATTGATTGCGTGGTCTTTTGCGGCTTTGCGCGTCAGTGTTCCGCGCTCGATCTGGCGAAAGCAGATATTTTCCCAGACTTTCATGCTGTCAAACAGGGCGTTTTGCTGAAACAGCATACCGATCCGTTCTGCCCATTGCTTGCGGGCCGGGGAACCGGTCTGGCTTACATCGTAACCACTCAGCATGATTTTGCCGCCATCGGTACCATGAAGACCGACGATACATTTCATCAACACGCTTTTGCCCGCGGCCGAGGGCCCGATGACCGCCATGGTTTCACCCTTGCCAAGCGACAGGCTGACATTATCAAGTGCGGTGTTGGTGCCGAACTTTTTGGTCAGGGACCGGACCGTGATGAAGCCCGATGTCGTGTCAGTGGATGCAGGTGTGGAAGGCGTGGTCATGAAGATGTTTATCCATTGCTGTTTGCCCGCCAATCTTCGGCATTTGACGGGCAGGGGGCAAGTCCGAAATTTGCAAAAAAGAAAACGGCCCCGTTTGGGGCCGTTTCCGGTACGCCATAAGCGGAAATCCGCGGTGCGTTTTGATTAATGCGACAGGATCTGACTGAGGAACAGCTTGGTCCGTTCGCTTTTGGGGTTCGCAAAGAATTCCTGCGGACCCGCCATTTCAACGATTTCACCGGCATCCATGAACACGACCCGGTCGGCGACCTCTTTAGCGAAGCCCATTTCGTGGGTCACGCAAAGCATGGTCATGCCTTCCTTGGCGAGTTCGACCATAACGTCGAGCACTTCCTTGACCATTTCCGGGTCAAGCGCCGAGGTCGGTTCATCGAACAGCATGATTTTCGGTTGCATGCAGAGCGAGCGGGCAATTGCCACACGCTGCTGCTGACCACCGGAAAGCTGACCGGGGAACTTATGGGCCTGTTCGGCAATCCGAACGCGCTGCAAATAATGCATCGCCAGATCGATGGCTTCCTTCTTGGGCATCTTGCGAACCCAGATAGGTGCCAGCGTCAGGTTTTCCAGCACCGTCAAGAGCGGGAAAAGGTTGAAGTGCTGGAACACCATGCAGACTTCGCGGCGAACGGCTTCGATGTTTTTGACATCGTCGCCAAGCAGAATGCCATCGACGGTGATTTCACCGCTTTGATAGGTCTCAAGACGGTTGAGCGTACGGATCAGGGTCGATTTTCCCGAGCCGGACGGACCGCAGATAACGATACGCTCGCCCTTGCGGACATGCAGATCGATATCCTTGAGAACATGGAAATTGCCATACCATTTGTTGGCTTTACTGACGGTAATCACTTCCTCGTTCGACGGAGGAGGGACAACGCCATTGGTGGTTTGTGCTTCTGTAGCTGTCATTGTTTTTTCCTCTCTCCTTACCGTTGCTCGCCCTTGCGGAGCTCTTTTTCAAGATAGGCCGAATATTTAGCCATAGAGAAACAGATCAGGAAGAAAATTGCCGAGGCGAAGGCATAACCCTCGACGTAGTATTTCGTCCATGCCGGGTCACTGCGCAGTGCCAGCTTGACGGTGCCAAGGAAGTCAAACAGACCGATGATGACCACCAGTGTCGTATCCTTGAGCATCGAAATGAAGCTGTTCACGGTCGGCGGGATCACCAGACGCAAAGCCTGCGGCAGGATGATCAGGCGCATGGACTGCCAATAGGACAGGCCAAGGCTGTCACCGGCTTCGAACTGGCCACGCGGAACAGCCTGAAGACCGCCACGGAACACTTCGGCAAGATAGGCTGCGGTGAACAGGATGATACCGATCTGCGCACGCAGCAGTTTGTCGATGGTCACACCGTCCGGAAGGAACAGCGGGAACATTACAGATGCCATGAACAGAACCGTAATCAGCGGCACGCCACGGATCACTTCGATATAGACAACCGAGATCGTCTTGATCGCCGGCATATTCGACTGACGGCCCAGTGCCAGAAGCAAACCCAGCGGGAAGGCAAAAATGATGCCGATCGCCGACAGGATCAGGGTCAGCGGAAGGCCGCCCCAATAGCTGTTCTGCACATAGGTCAGGCCAAGTACACCGCCCCACATCAGGATGGCAATGATTGGAACCCCGATCACCCACATCGGGATGATTGCCTTGCGGAAGGAAGGATATTTAACCCCGCCAAGGCTGAAGCAGATGATACCCCTCAGGACAATCATCGCAAGAAGCGGGCGCCATTGTTCATCGTACGGATAGGTTCCGAACAGAATGAGACGCATGTTGGCGTTTACAAAGCCCCAGCACGCGCCGGTGACTTCGGCACAGCCTTCAATCGTCGGTTCCAGCGTGGCATTGACGATTGCCCAGTTCACGAGTGGCGGAATAAGCCATACCAGAAATGCAATTGCGCCGAGTGTCAGGAGGGTGTTGAACCAGCCGTCAAACAGGTTCTTTTTTGACCATGAAACTGCACGGGCAGAAAAAGTACCTGTAGGAAGCGGAGGTAATTTTGCGTTATCTGCCATCTTACCTCTCCACCAGTGCCATTTTCTTGTTGAACCAGTTCATAAAGAGCGAGGTCAACAAGGACAGACCAAGATAGATCGACATGAAGATCGAGATTGCCTCGATCGCCTGACCGGTCTGGTTCATGGTCGTGTTTGATACCGACACCAGATCAGGATAACCGACCGCGACAGCAAGCGAGCTGTTTTTGGTCAGGTTCAGATACTGGTTGGTCAGCGGCGGAATGGCGACGCGCATTGATTGCGGCAGGATCACCTTGCGAAGGGCAACCGAACGTTTAACGCCGAGACTGTCGGCGGCTTCCCACTGGCCATGCGGGACGGCCTGAATACCGGAACGTACGACTTCGGCAACATAGGTTGATGTGTAAACCGTGAGGCCGATCAGAACAGCAAGGAATTCCGGCGAGATATTGTAACCGCCCCGGATGTTGAAGCCTTTGAGTTCCGGCATGTCCATATCGGTCGGTGCACCACCGATCAGATATGCGACAAAGACCAGCCCAACCATAATGCCCGTTCCGACAAGGAACATCGGGAATGGCTGGCCGGTTTCATCCTGGCGCTTTTTTGCCCATTTCTTGATGAAGAAGATCACAACGAAAGCGATGATCGCAGCAATCCCCATCAGGGTATAGGCATTGTCGGCAACCGGAACCGGCATATACATGCCACGCGATGTCAAAAGGACACCGGGCAGGGGTTCGAAGGCGTCGCGTGGATGCGGGAATGCGTTCGGAATGACGGCATACCAGAAGAAAAGCTGCAACAGGACCGGGATGTTACGGAAAGTTTCAACATAAACAGTTGCCAGTTTCCGAACGATCCAGTTCGACGACAGGCGTGCGATCCCGAAAATCGTACCGATAATGGTACAAAGAATAATTCCGAGAAAAGACACCTTTACGGTGTTCAGAAGGCCAACCAACAGTGCCGCTGCATAGCTGCTTTGTGCACTGTACTGGACCATGCTTTCACTGATTTCGAACGAAGCTTCGAGATCAAGGAAGCCATAACCGGTTGAGATGTTTTGTCGTTCCAGGTTTTCCAGCGTATTGGAAACCAGATACCAGCCCGCCAATAAGACAAGTCCGATCGCAATGATTTGGTATAGTATTGCGCGAACATTCTCGTCATTCAGGTAATCGGCGACGGTCTTGGAACGAACACCCCCCGGGGCATTTTGAGTCTTACTCATCTGACCCTCAGGTGTAGATTGTATCCAATATATATGTACCTTAACGAAAAGCTCCGCCCATGCGTTCAGGCAGTGGGGCGGAGCTTCGTTAGGCGCTTTTCAGCCGACGCTAAATATTAGCGAACCGGCCAAGCATATTGCAGACCACCATCGGTCCAGAGAGCGTTCAGGCCGCGCTCGACACCCAGTTTCGCGGTAACGTTTTTCTCATAGCTTTCGCCATAGTTACCGACCTGCTTGATGATGCGGTATGCCCACTCTTCGTCAAGACCAAGAGCTTCGCCCATGCCCGGGGAAACGCCCAGAAGACGCTGGATGCCCGGATTGGTGCTGCTCTTCATTTCGTCGACATTCGCGCTGGTGACGCCGTATTCTTCGGCTTCAATCATAGCTGCAAGAGCCCAGCGACCGATGTCTGCCCACTGTTCGTCACCCTGTGCAACAGCCGGACCAAGCGGTTCTTTGGAAATGATTTCCGGAAGAATCACATAGTCGTCCGGGTTCGGCGCCATGGTGGTACGGATCGAGGCAAGACCCGATGCGTCAGTGGTGTAAACGTCGCAACGGCCCGAGAAGAAGGCAGCAGTTGCTTCGTTGATGTTTTCGATAACGACCGGTTCGAAGCTCATTTCTTTGGCGCGGAAGTAATCGGCCAGGTTGAGTTCGGTGGTGGTGCCCGGCTCGACGCAAACGGTTGCGCCGTCAAGTTCCGTCGCGCTGGATACGCCCAGTGCTTTCGGAATCAGGAAGCCCTGACCATCATAGTAGTTGATACCAAGGAAGGTCAGGCCAAGCTTGACGTCACGCGTCAGGGTCGCCGTGGTGTTACGCGAAAGGATGTCGATTTCGCCGGACTGAAGCGCGGTGAAACGCTGTGCAGCGGTCAACGGGGTGTACTGAACCTTGTTGGCGTCGCCCAGAAGTGCAGCAGCAATGCCACGGCAAACGTCAACGTCGATACCTTCCCATTTACCTTCGGCATTGGCAGCAGAGAACCCCGGAAGACCGGTGTTCACGCCACACTGAACGAAACCTTTAGCCTTGATGCCGTCAAGTACAGCGCCCGCCTGGGCATTGTTCGCGGCGATGGCAGCAACAGACATTGCGCCAGCGGCCAGGATCGTTTTGATTTTCATTAGATGAGCTCCCTCATTAGCAAAGCATTCTTTATGGCTTTGGTAACTTTTATGCCACCCTGGATATGCCAGAGCAGCATATCCTACTGTCCTGTTTTTTATTCGGACCACCAAATTAAGAAATTTTCGGCTGGTATGTGTCAAGCCTGAAAAATTTTGTGCGCAGGGCTTGTTGCTGAAATTCGCGTTATTTCCGCGTTTTAGTGGCGTGTCAGGAAACCTTGTTTTGGCAACTACATCCCTCTTGATCTTCTAAAAAATGCCATATTTCAAAAGGTTAAGAACCTGTTCAAATGGTCAGGTTCTAAAAAGGAACAAATCTCAAAATTTTTTTGTTGCCATGGATGAAATGAGCATTTTTTGATCAAAGATGTCTGTTGCTCAAAAAATAAACTCTGTTGCGACGCGGAATCGACTTCTGATGTTGGCCCGGATCGGGTGGCACGCTTTGTGGTTCTGATTAATCTTTCGCAAAAATAAAAGCCCCGTCGAGAAGGTGACGGGGCTTTGGTT
>CBIHMD010000029.1:0-12712 GCA_966210655.1 uncultured Thalassospira sp. | reverse complement strand
GTAGTCGCAATCTGCTGAAAATCATGCTGAAACGCATTCTGGCGCATTTGCATTACGGTCGGCTGACGATTGTTTTGCCCGACGGGGATACGTTGCAGTTTACCGGGCAGGAAGAAACCGATATCCGCGCAGTCCTGCATATTCATGACTGGAAGGCGATCCGCAGGCTTGCCACGGGTGGAGATGTTGCCTTTGCCGAGGCCTATATGGATGGCGCCTGGAGCAGCCCGGACCTTACCAAGGTGATGCGGGTGGCGATGCTGAACGAAAATATCGTTCGCGCCCGGCTGGCAGGTGGCATGATTTCGCGGCTGGTCGCCCGGATCGGGCATTTGCGAAATGCCAATACGGTCGAAGGATCAAAACGCAATATTTCCTATCACTATGACCTTGGAAACCGGTTCTATCAGGAATGGCTTGATCCGGGGATGACCTATTCATCGGGTCTTTATCGCCGCAAGGACATGACACTTGAAGCCGCACAGGATGCGAAATATCGCCGGATTTGTGAACTTGCGGCATTGCAACCGGGTGAACAGGTTCTGGAAGTCGGGTGTGGCTGGGGCGGTTTTGCCGAAATGGCGGCAGGCCAGCATCGTTGCCATGTCACGGGTTTGACGCTTTCGCGCGAACAGCATGCCTTTGCACGCAATCGCCTGTTAACACTTGGTCTTTCGGATCGTACCAAAATCGAGCTTCGTGATTATCGCCATCAGGACGGGCAGTTCGACAAGATCGTTTCGATTGAAATGTTCGAGGCGGTTGGCGAGGAACACTGGCCGATCTATTTCGATATGATCCGCAAGCGTTTGCGACCGGGCGGCAAGGCCGTTTTGCAAATCATCACCATCGATCACGACCGGTTCGAGGATTACCGCAAGGGTGCCGATTTTATCCAGCGCTACATCTTCCCGGGCGGTTTGCTGCCCTCGCCAGAGGCGCTTGGCAAGGCCATCGGCAAGGCCGGTCTTTCGCTGCGGCATTCCGAATTTTTCGGCAAATCCTATGCCCGGACACTGACCGAATGGCAGCGCCGTTTCCAGCATGGCTGGGACAGCATTGCCGAGCAGGGATTTGATATCCGTTTCAAACGGATGTGGGAATATTACCTGTCCTATTGCGAAACCGGGTTTGACGAAGGGTCGATCGATGTCGGGTTCTTTGTGATCGAACATCCCGAAAATGCCGCAACCTGATCTGGCCCGCAAAACCGCCATTTACTATGCGCTGCCAGCAATGGCGGCCGCGGTGCCGACCATTCCGGCCTATGTCCTGTTGCCCAGTTATTATGGGGATGATCTTGGTCTTGGGCTTGCCCTCACGGGGGCGATCCTTCTGGCGGTTCGGATCATTGATATGCTGACCGATCCGTTGGCCGGGTGGCTTTCGGATTATACCGGGCGTCGCAAAATCTGGGTCGGTTTCGGGGCGGTGATTGCCGGGATCGGCCTTTGGCTGTTGTTTGTGCCACCCGATCAGCCGGGCGGCTGGCATCTTTTCATGTCGGCAAGCATCCTTTTCCTTGGCTGGACGCTGTTTCAGGTGCCCTATCTGGCGTGGGGGGCGGACCTTTCGGGGGATTATCGGGAACGCACACTGATCACGTCTTTGCGCGAGGGGGCGGGCCTGATCGGTATTGTCATTGCCGGGGCAATCCCGGTCGTGATGATGAATGCATCCCGGGCCGATGAAATTCGATCCCTTGCGATCATGACGATTATCGCCGGGGCGGTTTTCGTTACCCTTATGATCCTTAAAGTCCCCGATAGTGCGACCCGTAACAGGCGGCGCGACATTCCGGACCAGACGGCGATTTCCCTTCGTACCCGGTTTGGCCAGTCACTGCGCAGCCTGCGTCAGAACCGGCTGTTTGTCAGGCTTTTGGCGGCATGGATGATCAATGGCCTTGCCGGTGGATTGCCCGCCGTCTGTTTCCCGCTTTTTGTGCGTTATTACCTGAAGCTTGATACCGATGCCGAAAACGCGCTGATACTTTTGTATTTTGTTGCGGCCATTGCGGCCATTCCGTTTTGGGTGTTTCTGGCCGGTAAAATCAGCAAACACCGCGTCTGGTGCATGGCGATGATCATGGCGGTTTCGGCGTTTGCGTTTGTGCCGGTTCTATCGACCGGCGACTGGATCGGGTTTGCGGTGATCTGTGTCTTTACCGGGGCGGCCTTGGGGGCGGATCTGGCGCTGCCACCGGCGATTCAGGCCGATGTCGATGACTGGGACCGGTACCGGTTTCATGCCTGCCGGACCGGGGTTTTGTTTGCACTTTGGAACATGACCAACAAGCTTGCGATGGCGTTGGCGGCGGGGATTGCCCTGCCGATTTTGGGCGCTTTTGGGCTTACGGACGGGGGTTCTGAAAATTCCGCGGCTTTGGTGGCGCTTGTCATGATCTATGCGGTGTTGCCCATCGTACTGAAAGTAGGAGCAATCGGGATGATGTGGGGCTTTCCGCTGGATCTCGTGTATCAGGTTGCAATTCGTCGGCGTCTGGCTCGCCGCACCTTCTGATCCTTGTATCCTTTGCGGGAGAAAGCTGATGCTGCGATCTTTTACGGCGCTTGTGATGGTTTTGATGCTTACCGGATGTGGGTCAATGAAACCGCAGGATTTTGCGCAAAAAGAGCCCCGCTTCGATGTGTTCGACTATTTCGAGGGGGAAAGCCGGGCCTGGGGGATTTTCGAAGACCGGTTTGGCAAGCTGCGTCGCCAGTTCACGGTCGATATCACCGGGACGATCAAGGATGGCGTGCTGACGCTGGAAGAAGATTTTCTGTATGATGACGGTGAACAGGATCGTCGTGTATGGACAATCCGGAAAACCGGCGAGCATAGCCTGAGCGGGGAGGCCGATGATATCATCGGCACGGCCGCGGGCGTGCAGTATGGCAATGCGTTGAACTGGAGCTATGAAATGGACCTGAAGGTCGGTGACGGTAGCTGGCGGGTCAGTTTTGACGACTGGATGTTTTTGCAGGGCGACGGGGTTCTTGTGAACCGGGCACGCGTGCGCAAATGGGGGTTCGAGATCGGCGAGGTTACCCTGTTCTTTACGAAACAGCCATCCGTGCTGCGAGCCGCCGAATAAACCAGCCCAGCACCGGAATGCGCGCATAAAAGGCCATCCCGGAATCCCAATGATCGACGTGGGATGAAATGCGCGTGCCGTCATCGGAAAATGTCACGGCCGACATGCCGGTGACATCCCAATTTCCCAGGACCGAAATCCCGGCCGTAAAACGCCAGCGCAGAAAACCGAGATCGTTATCAACCGCGTGATGGGTGACGATGAATTGCGGATTTTTGGTGTCACGAAACATCTTGTCGAGATATGCGCAAACCCGATCCGGGCCATTGATGGTGTTGAACGGATCGGTAAAGCTGTAATCGGGTGTGACGTGATGATGCAGGTTATCAACCGTTTCCGGCCCCAGATTGGCAAAATAATCACCATAGGCTTTCAGCGTTTCAAGTTTGGCTGATTGCACATCATCCATCGGATTTTCCCATCACTTTGCGGATCAGTTTGAAATAAAGCCCATAGGGCAGAATGCGGGCAAGCTTTAGCTGCCGGACGAAGGGCGGCGGAAAGGCGATTTCAAAACCGTTGCCACGCGTCAGGCCGCGATAAACAAAGCCCGCGGCCTGCGCGGGCGTTTGCAGATAGGGCATATCGAAATCGTTTTTGTCGGTCAGGCGGGTTTTGACAAAGCCCGGATTGATCAGCCGAAGACAGACACCCGTTTCCCCCAATTCGGCGCGCAGGGTTTCGCACAGATTGATCAGGGCGGCCTTGGTCGGGCCATAGGCCCCGGCCTTTGGCAACCCGCGATAACCGGCGACCGAGGCGACAACCGCGATCTCGCCCGAACCGCGTTTGCGCATTTTCGGGATCAGGATTTCAAGGCAATTGACCGTGCCGAAATAATTGACATCGAAATGGTCGCGGATGGTTTTGGCGGAAAAATCATCGACCGGCATCGGGGAATAAATCCCGGCGGCCAGAACCACCAGATCGGGCAGGCCAAACCGGTCTTCGATCAGCGCCATCGCATCGCGAACCGCGTCGGGTTTGGTCACATCAAGCGGCACGGCATGGATGTTTTTTGATGATGCCGCCAGATCGGAAAGGGCATCGGCGGAACGGGCCGATGCGATAATCGTCGTGTTTCCATCCGCGTCCGATTTGGCGAATTTTGCAACAAGTGCCGCCCCGATCCCGGCGGATGCGCCGACGATCCAGACCGTTTTGAAATGTTTGGTCATCCGCGATGGTCCTTTTGGGCATTGTCGGTCTGGCAACTTGTGCAGCGATAGGTGATTTCCGAGCCATCCCGCGCCTTGAAGCGCAGGCCCACCCACCGGCCATCGGCATCGTACCAGGCATTGGTTTGCAATTGACCGTCATAGGTGAAGTGGGTGGAGTTGATCATGCCGTTGCCGATTGCCAGCCGTTCGCGGCCAGTTGGTGCTATAGTGACATCGTTGGGATTACCGGTAAGGGTATTAAGGACCTGATCGGTTTGCAGAACGCCGCAATGCCAGTGATCGGTGGGGAAAATCCCGGGCGGCAGGGACTGCTTACCATCGGGGCCATAAACAACAAGCAGACCCTTTTCACGCCGTGCCGAAATGCTGGTTTGATCGCCGTCGTCATCGACCTTTACCGACAGCGTGGATAACTGGCCATCCTGCCAGATGCTTTCGGATCGATAGCGGAAGCTATAGGCGTTAAAGCCGAGAAACGAGATATCGATATTGCTTTGAGCGACGACCTGAAGGCCGTTCTGGCCGCGATTGAAACGTACGATATGCTGGCCGACCGGGGCATCGTTGCGGCGGATCTGAAACACCAGTTCATTGCCGTAACGCGCAATCGGATCGAAGTTGCGGCAGGCACTGCTGCGATTAAGGACATCGGGTTGTGCGGGGGTAAGGGTCGATAATTCGCCGTTCTGCGCGAAGGCCGAACCGGCATTCTGGGCTGCCAGAATGGCAAGGGGGGCAAGCAGATATTTAAAAGGTTTCGGGCGTGGCATGGGATGGCGTACCCTGCTTTTGGCCCCGGCGAACAAAGCGCGTCAAAGCCGGATTGTGATGAGTGAATTCTGTGTTTCCTTACGCAGATGATCGCTGTCTGGATCAGGTTTGGGGGTGGGGCCGGTTGCTGGGCGATTGCAGCATGTGTGGCTTTGCGGTAAAGCAGGGCCAACAATGAAAGGCCGACCATGCCCCATCCGATTGCCGAAGATCTGATCGCAAGCGTTCTGCATCGCGATTCAAATGTCATCGTTCTGAACAAGCCACCGGGATTGGCGTCGCATGGCGGGCCGAAAACCTATTTTCATGTCGATGCCTATCTGCCCGACCTTAAATTTGGCATTCAGCCCGAACCGACCTTGGCGCACCGGCTTGATCGCGATACGGCCGGTTGCCTGTTGCTGTGCCGGCATCCGAAATCATCGAAAAAGATTACCCGCCTGTTTACCGAGAAGCTGATCGGCAAAACCTATTGGGCGGTGGTGCGTGGCGCGGTTGCCGATGACCACGGCTTTATCGACGTGCCGATTGGCAAGACCAATGATGAAAGCGGCTGGCGGATGCTGGTCCATGAAGACGGGCAGCCATCAAAGACCGAATATCAGGTGCTGGGGCGTGGCAAGGACGAAGCGGGCGATGATATCACCTGGCTTGCCTTGACACCCCATACGGGCCGCACGCACCAGCTTCGTGTGCATCTGGATCATATCGGGCATCCGGTGCTGGGCGATCCGTTTTATGGCCGGGGGGATGAACCGCCGATTTTTGGACAGCCGCCGACCCTGATGCTGCTGTCACGCCAGATCATCGTGCCGTTCCATGCCGACCGGGATCCGGTGGTGGCCGATGCGCCGCCGCCCGAACTGATGCGGTCGGGGCTCTCGGCTTGCGGTTACGCGGGCGACTATGCCCCGCATGCGGCGTCAGTTGATGCTCAGTATGGCGGCGATGGCAGCGATGCTGAAGGCGGACAGGAGAGTTTCGAGGGTGATGATTGAGGCCATGGCCTCCGGATCACCATTAAGCTGCCGGGCGAGGATATAGGCGTTGCCCGCACACGGCATTCCGGCATAAAGCACCCCCATGGCGAGCACCATGCCCTCCACCCCGGCAAGATGCAGCGCAATGCCGGTGATGACCGGCAGGATGGCAAGCTTGATCGTGGTTGAAAGCGCGATGGCACCCAATGCCTGTTTGCTCAGGATAAAACGCAGTCCGGCCCCGACCGACAGCAGGCTGAGCGGCAGGGCGGCGGTTTTGAAAAGGGCCGCGGTATTTTCAATCGGCAGCGGCACGTGAATGTTGCTGATATTCAGAACCGCACCGGCCCCGGCGGCGATGATGATCGGGTTTTGTGCAAGCCCGATCATGATGCGTTTAAAGCTGCCTTTCCCACCCGCAAAGGCATTCAGGACCACGACGCCCAGCATGTTGGTCGCAATCACCATCACCGCAACAAAGACAATCGCCAGTGCCAGACCTTCGCTGCCATAAAGCGCATCGGCAACGGCAAGCAGCACATAGCTGTTATAGCGAACCGATCCCTGAAAGATCGAGGTAAAGAGCGGTGTGTTGCTGGTGATCAGCGGCCGCAACAGTAGGAGTGCCGCCGCAAGGGCAAGGGTCGCGCCCAAGGTGACCATGACGGCAGTGCCCGCATGCCCGGAACTGAAATCGGCACGGTAAATTTCCACCATCAGAAGCGATGGCAACAGCAGATAATAGGTCAGCCGGTCAATCCCGGCCCAGATGTCAGAACCGGTGATTAGATACCGTTTGAGTGCCGCCCCGACCAGAATGGCGGCGAAGATCGGAAAGATGGCGGCGATCAGGTCATAGGCGAGTTGCATGGGGCGGTCGCATCAGTTTGATGTGGAGTGGGCCAGCGTGGTGGCAGAGCGGGCCGGGGGATGTCTCAAACCTTGCGGTTCTGGTATTCGGCAAAAACCTGTTCGGGGGAATGGCCCCGATATTGTTCGCAGATTTCCTCGAATTTCGGGTTGCTGATCAGAAGATCGGCGGTGCTGCGGTTACATGCAATCGGCACTTCATACATGTTGGCCAGCCGGATCAGGGCGCGGACATCAACATCGTGGGGCTGGGGCGTCATCGGGTCGGTGAAGAAAAACATCGCCTGCAGTTCGCCATGCGCAATCATCGAGCCAAGCTGCTGATCGCCACCAAACGGGCCGCTTTTAAGCGCCACGATATCAAGATCGGGGAAGCGTTCCTGAAGCACGCGCCCCGTGGTGCCGGTGGCGAAAATCCGGGTGCCGGAAAACTGTGATTTGTGGGTTTCCAGCCAATCGGCCATTTCGCGTTTGCGACGGTCATGGGCGACAAGTCCGATCGAAAGCGTCATGGGTGGTTTCTCCTGCGTCTTGATCCGGGCAATCCCGGCGGATGATCTTAGCGGACCGGTCCTTCATATCGCAATATGATGGCATAATTTATTGAGAACAAACGAGAATTTTTGCCGGAAACGGAGATCGAAGATTTTTGAAAAATGTTCTTGATTTGTTCTTTTGTTTGTGGCATAAAGATAAAGTCAACAGGACAAATGGGTCCGGAGACATAACCCGCCAAGCGTGATGCGCTTTGGTGGGTTTTTGCGTTTCCGGGGTCGGATTGTTTGTCAAAAGCAGGGGATGAAGTGAGGAAAAAGCGACGATGTTGAGTGGTTGAGTAGCAGTTGGTTTCCGCCAAGCGCGGAAGATCCGTGTGGAGCAAAGTCATTACGGTAGGAGTGCGTCCGGGCATTGAAACGGCCCGGAAACGGACGGCGTAAAGTTTGACGAAGCGGAGAGGCAGAACGGGAGAGGTGCGTCTGCCGGGAAGGGGGCTGGGAAATTGCGGGGCCGGATGCGGATCGAGTGGTCAGCAGCGGAGCAGGGGTGGTTCGGGTGCGATGTCATCACGCCAGTGCCGGATGAGGCGGCAGAGGATCAGCGGCAGTTATTAGCGAGCCAGTGGCACGCCCGCAATGGATCAGCGGTGGCCCTTGGTGTGCCTGTGCGGTGCCTGTGGTCTGCCTGTGACGGATCAGCGATGGGCTATCAGCGGAGCAAGGCGGTTCGGGGCAGCAATGCCAGCGCGCCAGAACCGGGATCGGCAGCGTCGTCAACACGGATCAGTTCCGTTCAGGCTGCAACATTTGGCGATATCGGTGAGAGCAGAAAGACCGGCAAGAGCGGCTAGGGCCAGTGCCAAGCAAGCCGAGATGTTCGAGCCGGGTGTGGTTGCGTTGGGCGGGGCAGGAAACGCGAACGCAAGCTGGATCGGTGTCGTGGTGCTACGGGCGGCGGAAGTTTGATGGGCCTGTCAGCGGCCCCACTTTCCGTCACGCCCGCGAAGGCGGGTGTCCATCTTCTGGCGTGCGGAGCGTTGCGGGACGGCTGTCTGGATTCCTGCTTTCGCGGGAATGACGGTGGGGAGGGTGCGGCACAAAAAAACGGCCGCTCCGATGGGGCGGCCGTTTGCGTGATCGGGTTGCCCCTGATCAGGATTACATATGGATTGCGCGTTTGTCGGCGTCCAGAGCGGCTTCCTTGACGGATTCGCCAAGGGCCGGGTGGGCGTGGCAGGTGCGTGCGATGTCTTCGGCGGAGGCGCCGTATTCCATTGCAAGCACAACCTCGGCAATCAGATCGCCCGCAGCCGGGCCGACAATATGCGCGCCGACGACGCGGTGCGTTTTCTTGTCTTCGATGATCTTCACAAAGCCCTCGGTGCTTTCCATTGCCTTGGCACGACCGTTGGCGGTGAAGGGGAATTTGCCGACCTTGTAGTCTGCGCCTTCTTCCTTCAGCTGTTCTTCGGTCTTGCCGACAGCGGCAACTTCCGGCCAGGTGTAAACAACACCCGGAACCTTGCCGTAATCGACATGGCCTTCTTCGCCGGCCAGCATTTCAGCAAGGGCGACACCGTCTTCCTCGGCCTTGTGGGCGAGCATCGGACCGGCAATCGCATCGCCAATCGCAAAGATGCCCTGCACGTTGGTCTGGAAGTGTTCGTCGGTTTTAACGCGACCGCGTTCGTCAAGTTCGACGCCGGCTTTATCAAGGCCAAGGCCTTTGACAAACGGACGGCGACCAATGGCGACCAGAACGACGTCAGCCTTGATTTCCTCGGCATCGCCGCCCTTGGACGGTTCAACCGTAAGGGTCACGCCAGACTTGCCCGATTTCGCGCCGATAACCTTGTGGCCCAGTTTGAATTCAAGGCCCTGTTTGGCGAAGATGCGCTGGGTCTGTTTGACCAGTTCGCCATCCATGCCCGGCAGGATACGGTCGAGATATTCGATCACGGTGACTTCGGAACCAAGCCGACGCCAGACCGAACCGAGTTCAAGACCAATCACGCCAGCCCCGATGACAATCATCTTTTTCGGCACTTTCGGAAGAACCAGGCCACCGGTCGAGGAGACGATGTTTTTCTCGTCAATTTCGACACCCGGCAGCGGGGTGACTTCCGAACCCGTGGCGATCACAATGTTCTTGGCAGTGATGGTTTCCTCGCCGCCATCAAGCAAGGCAACCTTGACCGTGGTCGGCGAGGTGATTTCGCCTGCACCCATGACATAGGTAACCTTGTTCTTCTTGAACAGGAACTCGATGCCCTTGACGTTACTGTCAACGACCTTGTCCTTGCGGGCCATCATCTTTTCAAGATTGACCTTCGGCTTGGAGACTTCGATGCCGTGGGTATCGAAATGCTCGGTCGCCTCTTCGAAGAGGTGGGACGAATGAAGCAGGGCCTTGGACGGGATGCAGCCTACATTGAGGCAGGTACCGCCAAGGGTGCCGCGTTTTTCAACGCAGGCAACCTTGAGACCAAGCTGTGCGGCGCGGATGGCGCAAACATAACCGCCAGGACCGCCACCGATCACGACAACGTCGTAGTTCTCACTCATGAGTTCTTTGATCCTTTTGTCTGATCAGATGTCGAGCAGGATGCGTTCCGGGTTCTCGATGCATTCCTTGACGCGTACCAGGAAGGAAACGGCTTCGCGGCCGTCAATGATACGGTGGTCATAGGACAGCGCCAGATACATCATCGGACGGATTTCGACTTTGCCGTCGATTGCGACCGGGCGCATCTGGGTTTTGTGCATGCCGAGGATACCGGACTGCGGCGCATTGAGGATCGGGGAGGACAGAAGGGAGCCAAACACGCCACCATTCGAGATGGTGAACGAGCCGCCGGTCATTTCATCCATGCCCAGTTTGCCGTCACGTGCGCGTTTGCCGAAATCGACAATGGTGCTTTCGAGGTCGGCAAAGGTTTTCTTTTCAGCCGAACGGATGACCGGAACAACCAGACCCTGCGGGGTACCAAC
Organism: uncultured Thalassospira sp.; assembly: GCA_966210655.1. Taxonomy (GTDB): domain Bacteria; phylum Pseudomonadota; class Alphaproteobacteria; order Rhodospirillales; family Thalassospiraceae; genus Thalassospira. The sequence continues at coordinate 2,322 of CBIHMD010000029.1, read as the reverse complement.
GGCAACGCCGATATCGCAGTAGTTTTTGTAGATGAAGCTGGTGCCATCAATCTCGGCATTGACCGCCGGCCATTCATTAAGCGCCGTGGTGCAGGCCTTGATGAAGAAGGACATGAAGCCAAGCTTCACACCGTGTTTCTTTTCAAAGCCGTCCTTGTACTGATTACGGCAAGCCAGAAGGTTGGTCATGTCCACTTCGTTATAAGTGGTCAGCATGGCCGCGGTGTTCTGGGCTTCTTTCAGGCGGCGCGCGATGGTCTGGCGCAGCTTGGACATTTTGACGCGTTCTTCGCCATCGCGCAGTTCGCGTTCCGGCTTCGGAGCAGCAGGTGCTGCCGGTGCAGCAGCCGCCGCGCGCGGAGCCGATCCACCACCTTCGAGGAAGTTCAGAACGTCGCCCTTGGTCAGGCGGCCGTCTTTGCCGGTTGCCGGAATTTTCGACGGGTCGAGGTTCTTGTCTTCGACCAGTTTACGAACCGCAGGCGGCAGCGGATGATCGGTATTGGCCGAGGTCGAAGCCGCCGGTGCGCTTGCTGCCGGGGCAGCAGCCGGTTTGGCTTCTTCTTTTTTCGGCTCTTCTTTCTTTGGCTCTTCCTTGGCTTCGGCTTTTTCTTCCTTGGCCGGAGCAGCGCCTTCGGCACCTTCGTTGATCATGGCGATCAGGGCACCGACTTCGACTTCGTCACCTTCGCCAGCAACCAGTTCGACAATCGCACCAGCGACCGGCGAGTTGACTTCGACGGTTACCTTGTCGGTTTCAAGTTCGACAATCGGTTCGTCGGCTGCAACTGCATCGCCAACTTTTTTGTACCATTTCGCAATTGTTGCTTCGGTAACAGACTCGCCCAGCGTGGGAACTTTAACTTCAGTCGCCATTTTTTCCTCGACCGTTTTTTCTATCAGACAGTTTGGGCCTGCCCGAATACGAATGAATTCTGAATGTGCGGGTCGGACGGGCGGTTTCCCGCCCGTCCGGTAAAGTTATTTTACGCTCAGCGCGGCATCGACCAGTTCGGCCTGTTCGCGCAGGTGAGCCTTGAGCAAGCCCGTTGCCGGAGACGCGGCAGCCTTGCGACCAACATAAACCGGGCGGCTGGTCTTGTGTTTGATGTCCGACAGCACGCCTTCGATACGACGATCGACGAAGTACCAGGAACCCATGTTTTCGGGTTCTTCCTGACACCAGACCACGTCGGCATTCGGATATTTGGCAAGTTCTTCTGCCAGTTCCTTGGCCGGCCACGGATAGAGCTGTTCGACGCGCACCAGGGCAACATCGTCAATCCCGCGGTTTTCACGTTCAGCGAGCAGATCGTAATAGACCTTGCCCGCAGACAGGACGACGCGTTTGACCTTTTTGGCATCGGTCAGCTTGGCGGTGTCGCTGATCACGGACTGGAAGGTGGTCCCCGGTCCGAATTCAGACAGCGGAGAAACCGCCTGCTTGTGACGCAGAAGCGATTTCGGCGTCATCAGGATCAGTGGTTTACGGAACGAACGACGGATCTGGCGGCGCAGGATGTGGTAATAGTTTGCAGGGGTCGTGACGTTGGCCACCTGCATGTTGTTTTCACCACAAAGCTGCAGATACCGTTCCAGACGGGCGGAACTGTGTTCCGGTCCCTGACCTTCGTAACCGTGCGGCAGCAGCATCACCAGACCCGACATGCGCAGCCATTTGGCTTCGCCCGAGCTGATGAACTGGTCAATGATGACCTGTGCGCCGTTGGCAAAATCACCGAACTGGGCTTCCCACAGAACCAGCGAGTGCGGTTCGGCAAGGGTGATGCCGTATTCGAAGCCCAGAACACCGGCTTCGGACAGGGGCGAGTTGAGGACTTCAAGCTCGGCCTGGCCGGTACGGATATTGTTGAGCGGGGTGTATTTTGCCTCGTTGGTCTGATCGACCAGCTTGGCGTGACGCTGCGAGAAGGTGCCGCGCTGGCAATCCTGACCAGACAAACGAACCGGAGTTCCTTCGCACATCAGGGTGCCGAATGCGAGGGCCTCGCCGGTTGCCCAGTCAATGCCTTCGCCGGTTTCAAACATCTTCGCCTTGGCCTTGAGCTGACGAATGATCTTTTTGTTGATGTCGTAGTCGCTGGGCGGGGTCGAAAGAGCCCGGCCAACTTCTGCGAGAAGATCATTGTCAACACCGGTATTGCCGGTCCAGTCGGCGTCTTCGCCGTGCGAGGAGGCAAGACCCGACCATTTGCCTTCGAGCCAGTCTGCCTTGTTCGGGCGGTAGGCGTCGGAGGCCTTGAACTCGTCATCAAGGTGACTCTGGAATTTCTGATCCAGTTCCTTGACGCGTTCTTCGGT
>CBIHMD010000028.1:0-12773 GCA_966210655.1 uncultured Thalassospira sp. | reverse complement strand
ATATCGATATCGCGCGTAACCTCGAAGCCGATCAGCTTGCCTCGGTCAAAAACGACGAAAACATCAAACTGCTATCCAAAGGCAAAGGCGCGCTCTGGTATCTTGGCCTGTCGCAGAAAAACGAATTCCTGTCCAAACCCGAAGTTCGCGAAGCCCTGAAATATCTCGTCGACTATGAAGGTATCACCCAGACCATCATGGCGGGCCGCGCCCAGACCCATCAGGCATTCCTGCCCGAAGGTTTCCTTGGCGCCTATAACGAAAACCCCTACTCGCTTGATATCGAAAAGGCCAAGTCGCTGCTTGCTGACGCCGGCCTTGCCGACGGCTTCAAGGTGACCATGGATACGCGTAACACCACGGCAGTAATGTCGATGGCGCAGTCGATCCAAGCGACCTGGGCACAGGCAGGTATCAATCTGGAAATCATTCCGGGTGATAACAAACAGACCCTGACCAAATACCGCGCCCGCCAGCACGATATCTATATCGGTCGCTGGGGCCCGGATTATCAGGATCCGCACACCAACGCATCCACCTTCGCGTGGAATCCGGACAATTCCGACGATGCATCGGCCAAGCCGCTTGCATGGCGTAACTCGTGGAATCCGGGTGACATGACCACCGAGGTCGATAAGGCCATTCTTGAACGTGACGGCGAAAAACGTGCTGCAATGTATGTCGACCTTCAGAAAAAGGTTCTCGAAAACGGTCCGTTCGTGATCATGTTCCAGGAAACCGAAATCGCCGCGATGCGGGACAATGTGAACAATCTCGTCCTCGGCCCGTCGTTCGATAACAACTATTATCGCTTTATAACCAAGGACTAAGGAGACAACGGTCGAATGTTCGCCGTTACTCGAAATGCATCGGACGGGCGCAAACGCGCCCGTCTCTTTTCCCGCACCGGCGCAAGCTTTGTGCGGATCATTTTCTCGCTGCTGATCACTTTTATCGGCTTGTTGCTGGTCACCTTCCTGATCGGGCGCGTTTTGCCAATCGATCCGGTTCTGGCCGCTGTCGGCGATCACGCCTCTGAACAGGTCTATCAGCGCGTCAAAGAAGAAATGGGCCTGAACCTGCCACTTTGGCAGCAGTTCTTTGTCTATATCAGCAATGTTGTTCAGGGTGATTTCGGAACATCGGTTCTGACGTCAAACCCGGTCCTCGAAGACATCAAACGCGTTTTCCCCGCCACACTGGAACTGGCCACCCTTGCCACCATCATCGGTGTTTTCCTGGGCGTTCCGGCCGGTGTTTTTGCCGCGATAAACAAGGGCAAATGGCCCGACCATATCGTGCGCATTATCGGGCTTGCCGGGTATTCCATGCCGATCTTCTGGCTCGGCCTGATGGGGCTTCTGGTATTTTACCTGAAACTCGACTGGGTTGCCGGTCCGGGCCGTCTGGATGCCTTCTATGTCGATTTCATCGAACCGACCACGGGGCTTATGTTGATCGATACCCTGATCGAAGGTGATATGGACCTGTTCTGGAATGCGGTATCGCACATCATTCTGCCCGCTTCCATCCTTGCCTATTTCTCGCTGGCTTATATTGCGCGCATGACGCGGTCCTTCATGCTTGAACAGCTCAGTCAGGAATACATCCTGACCGCACGGGTCAAGGGCATTTCCGAAACCCGGATCATCTGGCGTCATGCCCTTGGCAACGTCATGGTGCCGCTGGTGACCGTGATTGCATTGTCTTATGCCAACCTGCTCGAAGGATCGGTTCTGACCGAAATCATCTTTGCCTGGCCGGGACTGGGTCTTTACATCACCAATTCGCTGCTCAATGCCGACATGAATGCGGTTCTGGGCGGTACCGTCGTCGTGGGTGCGGTGTTCATCGGGGTCAATATGCTTTCCGATGTGCTCTATCGCCTGCTTGACCCGCGCGCACGGAGATAAGTCACCATGAATATCGCAAGCAACTCCGTAAAACCCGGCCTGAAAGAATGGCTGACATCCGACACCCCGCAATCGCGCTGGCAGGCAAAATGCGGCCGTGCGTGGCTCGGCTGGATCAAATTCACTGAAAACAAGCTCGCGATGATCGGGCTTTCGATTGTGATGGCGTTGATCCTTGTCACCATCTTTGCGCCACTGCTGGCCCCCTATGATCCGCTGGCCGCTGATCTGACAAATCGCATCAAATCGCCAAGTGCCGAACACTGGTTTGGCACCGATCAACTCGGCCGCGATATCCTGTCACGTCTGATTTACGGTGCGCAATACACCCTGATGATCGTGGCCCTCGTGGTGATTACCGCAGCCCCCGTCGGGCTTCTGGTCGGAACGGCTGCCGGGTTCTTTGGCGGCTGGATTGATGCGGTACTGATGCGCATCACCGATATCTTTCTGGCTTTCCCGAAACTGATCCTGGCCCTGGCATTTGTATCCGCACTTGGACCGGGGATCGAAAATGCGGTTCTGGCCATCGCACTGACCGCATGGCCGCCCTATGCCCGCATCGCACGTGCCGAAACCATTACGGTCCGCAAATCCGACTATATCGAAGCCGCCCGTCTGCAGGGTGTCTCGAACATGGGACTGATCCTTGGCCATATCACACCGATGTGCATGAGCTCGCTTGTCGTGCGTGTCACCCTTGATATGGCTGGCATGATCCTGATTGCGGCCGGTCTTGGCTTCCTTGGCCTTGGCGCACAGCCGCCGATGCCCGAATGGGGCGCGATGGTGTCCGAAGGCCGCCAGTTCCTTCTGGAACAATGGTGGGTATCAACCGTACCGGGCCTTGCGATTTTCGTCGTCAGTCTTGGTTTCAACCTGCTGGGCGATGGCCTCCGCGATGTTCTTGACCCACGTGGAGGCGACTGATCATGTCAAGCGATACCCTTCTGTCTGTCAAAAACCTCGCCATCACCTTTTCGACCCCCAAGGGGCCGGTTCATGCGGTGCGTGGCGTCTCGTTCGATCTTGGTCGTGAACGGCTTGGCATTGTCGGTGAATCCGGTTCTGGCAAATCCCAGACCGGACGCGCCATTCTGGGCCTGACGGCGGCAAACGGCAAAATCACCGCCGATCAGATGCAATTCCACGATCTTGACCTGCGCGATCTTTCCAAACGCGATTGGCGCAAGGTCCGTGGTGCGCGCATTTCCATGATCATGCAGGACCCGAAATACTCGTTAAACCCTGTCATGACCATCGGTGATCAGATCATCGAAGCCTACCGCGAACATCACAGGGTCAACGCGGCCGAGGCAAAACGCCGCGCCCTTGATATGCTGGCTGCGGTTAAAATCCGTGATCCCGAACGCGTATTCAAGTCCTACCCGCACGAAACATCAGGCGGCATGGGCCAGCGCGTCATGATCGCCATGATGCTGATCCCCGATCCGGAAATCCTGATTGCCGATGAACCGACATCCGCCCTTGATGTGACGGTACAGCTTCAGGTAATGGCTATCCTTGATGATCTGGTGCGCGAACGCGGCATGGCGCTGGTTTTCATCAGCCACGATCTGCATCTGGTTTCAAGCTTCTGCGACCGGGTTCTGGTGATGTATCAGGGCCACGTGGTCGAAGAAATCCGTGCATCCGAACTTGATCAGGCCAAGCACCCCTATACGCGCGGCCTTCTGAACTGCCTGCCGAAAATGGATGGCAATCACGCCGAACTTCCCGTCCTGACCCGCGAAGCAAGCTGGGCGGAGGCTTAAGATAAAAATGACTGCCATGATTGAAATCACCAAACTCAATGCCTGGTTTGACGACAACCACGTTCTCAAGGATGTCGATATCTCGGTCCCGGCCAACGGATCGTTTGGTCTGGTGGGCGAATCCGGTTCGGGCAAATCAACCGTCCTTCGCACCATCACCGGCCTTGTCGATGACTGGGAAGGCAACATCCTTGTCAACGACAGGGAACTGACCAAAAAGCGCGACAAAACCTTTTACCGTCTGGCGCAGATGGTCTTTCAGGACCCGTTCGGATCGCTTCATCCGCGTCACACCATCGACCGCATCCTGACCGAGCCGGTCAATATTCACGGGCTTGGCAATTCGGATGCCCGCGTGGTCGAGGCCCTTAAACAGGTCGGGCTCGATAATTCCTTCCGCTTCCGCTACCCCCATCAGCTTTCCGGCGGGCAGCGCCAGCGTGTCGCGATTGCACGTGCGCTTATTCTCGAACCGAAAATCCTGCTGCTGGATGAACCGACATCGGCCCTTGATGTCTCGATCCAGGCCGAAGTGCTGAACCTGCTGACCCGGTTGCGCAATGATCTGGGGCTTACCTATATCATGGTCAGTCACGATCTCGCCGTGGTCGCCCATATGTGCGACGATATCGCGATCATGAACCACGGCCGCATCGTCGAACGCGCCACCGCAGGCCAGCTTGCCGACGGCAAACTGGAAAACCCCTATTCACAGCAGCTTTTCAAGGCCGCCGGGGGATATGACCGCGCGGTCGTTGACAGCTTCGTTGACTGGGACTGAAGACAGTATTTGAGCTGTCATCTTGCACAATAACGCCTTGAACGTGCAGTATGTTAGCTCACAGCGAACAATTTACGTCGGGGAACGGGGAAATGCGTAAAACACTCGCAATGGCCGCACTACTCTTAGCTGCAACGGGTTTAGCATCGTGCCAAACAACATCCCGCTCTACGTCTCAATCAAACTCTCAAGCAATTCCTGACGAGTATACACCAGTCATTACCGGAGGGTTGGGAATCCAATTCGCTGATTCTATGACCAAACTTGAGGAAGCCGGCTTAAGGCCAAACAATTACCCTCAAAAATACTATGAAGTCGGTGAATGGCGTACGCCATTGTCAGAATCTAGTGGCTTCTTCAATTTTGGACTAGAGGTAGCTACAGCCCCTATCTCAAAGAAAATATTGTCGATCACTGGATACAGAGTTTACGGCAGAAAAGAGCATTTCGACCACTACACAAGTTGCACAGATGATTACACAATGCTCCGAACCCAGATCGAACAGAAGTATTCATCATTACACAAAAAAATCAGTGATATTTATGAGTCAGGTGAGTTTCAGGAGGTCTCTTACTATGAGGGAAAAGGCAGATATCAGTATATCGTCTCACCCCGGTATTTTGGCCGTTCAATAACGCTAACCTGTTCTATCCAGAAAAGTGAAGACGTCACGATTGGGAGCATGCTGTTAGTCCGGTATGCAGAAGACTATGATACCAGAAAATCGTTTGACCATGAGAAACAGGCAATTTTCAACGAAGCGACAAAAGAACGATTGAAGGGAAAAGGACTGTCTCCAGAAGATCTATAAACTTCATTTCGCCACCTCACTCTTTACCTCCGAAAGTTTTACGAAGTTGAAAACAACCTATCGCCCAAGTTTCACGTGGGATGCCCACGCCTGCCTGCCGCTGGATGCCAAAACACCGATCAGCCTGCTTGATGAATATGTCGCGGGCAATGTCGATTATGTCTGCGTGAATGTCGGCATGGATATGAATTCCATTGCCCATATCCTGCGCGTCATTGCCGCCTTCCGGGCCAAAATCGCCGCCCACCCCGACAAATACATGCAGATAGAATGCTTTGATGATCTGGCAATCGCCAAATCAAAGGGCTTGCTGGGGGTTGGTTTCGACCTCGAAGGCTCGGTGATGTTGCAGGACATGCCCGAAATGGTCCCGGTCTTTGCCAAACTGGGTGTGAAGCAGATTCACTTTGCCTATAACCGCAACAATTCGGTGGCGGGCGGTTGTCATGATGACGATATCCCGCTGACCGCGCTGGGTCATGCCATGGTCCGGGCTGTTAATAACGGCGGTATGATCATGGATTGCTCGCACACCGGCCGTCAAAGCAGCCTTGATATCATGAAGGCATCGACCAAACCGGTCGTCTTCAGCCACGCCAATCCCAAGGTGCTTGGCGGGCATGAACGCTGCATTGATGATGAACAGATCAAGGCCTGTGCCGATACCGGCGGGGTGATCGGCATTTGCGGCTTCCAGCGTTTCATGAAATCCCCCAATGCCCCCGAAGTCCCCGACATGGTCCGCCATATCGACTATGCGGTAAAACTGGTCGGCGTCGATCATGTCGGCATCGGCCTTGATACGATGCCCCACGTGCCGGGCACGGTCGATTTCCCCGGTGGTGTTGACCGGGCCTATTACTGGCCCGCCGAACGCGGCTATGGCCCCAATGCCGGTGGTGCCGCAGTGTTTGATCCGAAAAAGCTCCCCGCCCTCGCCGACACCCTGATCGCCGGGGGCTACAAACCCGACGACGTCGATAAAATCATGGGTGAAAACTTTATCCGCGTGGCAAAGGAATGCTGGACAACGGCTTGACCCGCCCAGCCCATTGCCTTGTGCTTTCTCTACGGCAAATGTTTGCGTCGGTCACGTTGCTGATGGTAGGATAAAGTAGGATCAAAAGACGAAAGATGACCTTATGATCAAAAAGAGCATCACCGTCACCGAAACGCAGGAAGCCTGGATTCAGGCTCAGCTTTCGACCGGTCAATACGCCTCCGACAGCGAGGTGGTGCGCGAAGCCTTGCGTGAAAAACAGATGCGCATGGCAGAAATCGAACGCATTCGTCATGCCTTGAATGCTGCCGAGGAAAGCGGTTTTTCCTCAATGGATAAAGAAGATATACGCGCTAGCGTCAAGGCGGACATGAAGCTCAAATGACCGCTTATCGTCTTAGCACACTCGCAGAAGACGATATCAGACGCTTGTATCGATACGGCATTGAAACTTTCGGGCAGCGACACGCAGACATTTATTTTGACACACTGTTTGAACAGTTCGACAAAATCGCGCGGTCGCCCACCATTTATCAGGCTGTCGATGATATCCACCCCGGATATCGCCGCTGTGTTTTTGCCGCGCACACAATTTATTACCGCATGGACGGCAAAATCCCTTTGATTATGCGCATTCTGGGTCGTGAAAACCCAGACTTATCGGCGGTATAACGACGCCCCATTTCCACGCGTCATTCCCGCGAAAGCGGGAATCCAGACTAGACGCAACGACGGTTTCCGGCTCGGCACCTCGCACCGTCCGGAAACCCGAATTTACCGCTTTAAACCGCAACCTCATCCCGGCGCACCGGACGCGGACGGCCTTCGGCGTCAATCGCAACAAAGGTAAAGGTTGCCTCTGTCACCTTGATGCGCGGCGGCTGGTTTTTGCGCAGCACCCAGCTTTCAAGATGCAGCACCATCGATGTATTGCCGATCCGTTCGATATCGCCATACACGCACACCACATCCCCGACATAGACCGGACGATGGAATGTCATGCCGTCAACCGCCACCGTAGCAACGCGGCCCTCGGCAATCTGGCTTGCCGTGACGCCGCCCGCGATATCCATCTGCGACATCAGCCAGCCGCCGAAAATATCGCCGCTCGGGTTGGTGTCGGCAGGCATGGCAAGGGTTCGGGTACACATGTCGCCGCGCGGCATGGTGTTGTCAGTACCGTATGTGGTGTCGCTCTCGTTTGCCATCGGGCTTACTCCTGTCTGGGCCGACATTGTTATTGGACCATTCGGTCACGGTTTTCGTCACAACCTTGTTATCGTTTTCTGCGCTGCCACAACGAAATTATGATCTCGGACAAGACCACCGCTTGCATTCGCGATCAAAAAACATTTTTATGGGTCGCATCTGAAAACATATGATACTCGTTAAGCCTAGGGTCAGAACCTCGTAAAATCAATCAACAGATATGCGTCGTTGGACCTTGTTTTAACATAATAAAGAAGTTGCGTTCCGGGGCATGACCGACCTTTTCGAAGATAACAACCAATCGACCACAAACGCCTATTCCGCCAAGGATATCGAAGTTCTCGAAGGCCTGGAGCCTGTGCGCCGCCGTCCCGGTATGTATATCGGGGGCACGGACGATGCCGCACTGCATCACCTGGTTGCCGAAATCCTCGATAACTCGATGGACGAGGCCGTTGCCGGCCATGCCGACTGGATCGAGCTGGAACTCAGAACCGACAACACCGTCATGGTGCGCGATAACGGTCGTGGTATTCCGACCGATCCGCATCCGAAATTCCCCGATAAATCTGCGCTTGAAGTCATCCTGACCACCCTGCATTCGGGCGGCAAGTTTTCGGGCAAGGCCTATGAAACATCCGGCGGTTTGCATGGTGTGGGTATGTCGGTGGTGAACGCACTGACCGACAAATTCCGCGTCGAAGTCGCGCGCGACCGCAAACTGGTGTTTCAGGAATATTCCAAGGGCACCCCGCTTGGTCCGCTTCAGGATGGCGGTGCTGTCAATAACCGCCGTGGCACCACGGTCATCTTCCGCCCCGATCCCGAGATTTTCGGCAACCGGGCCAAACTGAAACCCGCCACGATCTTCCGCATGGCACGGTCCAAGGCCTATCTGTTCAAGGGCGTTGAAATCCGCTGGACGGTCGATCCGGAATTGCTGACAAGCGATGATCCGACCCCGCAGAACGAAGTCCTGAAATTCCCCAACGGGATTCTCGATTATCTGAACATGACCATCGAAGGGCGTGATCTGATCACCGAACGCCCGTTCGCAGGCGAAGCCAAGTTTTCCGAAAGTGCCGGTCGCGTTGAATGGGCGATTGCATGGCCGGATGGCGGCGAAGGGTACTTCCATTCCTATTGTAACACCGTCCCGACCCCGCTTGGCGGCACACACGAAGCCGGTTTCCGCTATGCCCTGACCAAGGCGATCAAGACCTATGGCGACATGATCGGCCAGAAAAAGGCTGCCGCGATCACCGCCGAGGACGTCTTTGGCGGCGGCTGCATCATGTTGTCGGTCTTCATTCCTGATCCGCAGTTCCAGGGCCAGACCAAGGAAAAACTGGGCACACAGGGTGCAACCAAACTGGTTGAAACTGCGGTTCGCGACCATTTCGATCACTGGCTGACCGGTGATACCGAAAATGCCAAACGCCTGCTGGAACGCATCATCCTGCGCGCCGAAGAACGCCAGCGCCGCAAGGAAAAGAAAGAAACCAAACGCCAGTCGGCAACCCGCCGCCTGCGCCTTCCGGGCAAGCTTGCCGATTGTTCACGTTCCATCGCCGCCGGGACTGAAATCTTCCTGGTCGAGGGTGACTCGGCAGGTGGTTCCGCCAAACAGGCGCGAGACCGTGAAACGCAGGCCGTTCTGCCGCTGCGCGGTAAAATCCTTAACGTGGCGTCCGCGACCCGTGAAAAGATGATGGCAAACCAGGAAATCAAGGACATGATCGAAGCCTTTGGCTGCGGTTCCGGCTCCGATTTCCGGCTTGCCGTTCTGCGCTATGAACGCGTCATTATTATGACTGATGCTGACGTCGATGGCGCGCATATCGCATCCCTTCTGATGACCTTCTTCTATCAGGAAATGGCTGGCTTGATTGAAAACGGCAATCTGTATCTTGCCATGCCGCCGCTTTATCGCCTGACACAGGGCGGAAAATCCATCTATGCGATGGATGACGCGGAAAAAGAGGTTCTGCTGGATACCGAATTCAAGAACCGCGGCAAGGTCGAGATTTCCCGATTTAAGGGTCTCGGTGAAATGCCACCCCCGCAGCTTCGCGAAACCACAATGGCGCACAAAAAACGCACCTTGCTGCGCGTCTGCCTGCCCGACGCCGCCGAGCCCGATGCCCGTGGCCAGACCAAGGATCTGGTCAATCGCCTGATGGGCAAAAAGCCGGAGCTCCGCTTCCAGTTCATTCAGGAACATGCCCGCTTTGTCGAGGATATCGACGTCTGATCGGATCGAAATTTCAAACCATCAAACCCGGTGCCCTGCGCCGGGTTTTTTGTCCCTGACGGCCAGAAAAACATAACACCCATACAACGCGGACACATAATGACCCACAATTATGCCGCCATCCTTCAGGATATTTCGGACACGATCCGCCAGACCGATTTTGCCGATGCCCGCAAGGCCGACTATATCCCCGCACTTGCCCGCGTGCCCGATGACCATTTTGCCATGGTGCTGCGCACCGCAGGCGGAAACGAACTTGCCATTGGCGAGGCCGACCTGCCCTTTTCCATCCAAAGCATTTCCAAGGTCTTCGCTCTTGTGCTCGCCCAGCGCGCGCATGGTGATGATCTATGGAAAGCCGTCCGGCGCGAGCCATCCGGTTCTGCCTTCAATTCCCTGATCCAGCTTGAACAGGAACACGGCATCCCGCGCAATCCCTTCATCAATGCCGGTGCGATCCGTGTCGCCGATCTGATCGCATCACGCTACGCCAACCCGGATCGTTCGGTGGCCGAATTCCTTGGCCAGCTTTGTGGCAATCCCGGCATTCGCGTCGATAACGATGTCTATCTGTCCGAGGATCAGCACGGTGACCGCAACCGCGCCATTGCCTATCTGATGAAAAGCTTCGGCAAACTTGATAACCCGGTCGAAGACGTGGTTCGAGCCTATTTCAAACAATGTTCGGTCGCGATGACCGCGCGTGAAATGGCGCGTGCGGCCTTCTTCCTTGCCAACAAGGGTGTCGGCATTGATGGCCGCACCGTGATCACGCCTGAGGAAACCAGCCGCATCAATGCGCTGATGCTGACATGCGGGATGTATGACGGGGTGGGCGATTTTGCCTTTACCGTCGGCATCCCGGCCAAAAGCGGCGTTGGCGGCGGCATCATCGGTGTCATTCCCGGCGAGTTTTCCGTGTGTGTCTGGTCGCCCCTCCTTGACGGGCGCGGCAATTCCGCAGCAGGCATTCGCGCGCTTGAAATGCTGATCCGCGCCATTGGACGCTCGGTCTTTTAATCAAGCTCGCCGCATTCGCCCCGTGGATAGTTATTCAATGTTTCACGACATAAATATGCCGCGGTTTGGTCCTATCAAACGGTTGATCTTTAAACGCATTCTGGCCGTATGCTTTATATTGCCCTATGCTGGACCGCGACGGTCGAAGCCCAGACATGGTATCTGATCGTTTGATGCCTTGAGACGAAGGAGCCCGCATGAAAACCCGGTCATCTGCATTAACTCGTTGCCTGTCAGGCGCAACTCTTACTGCCGGTTTGGCCTTTTTGGCCGGGTGCAGCAACATGACCACCGTTGAATACCCGACCTATCATGTCAGCGAAGTCCAAAGCTTCAAGGTCTATGGCGCACCGAACCAGATCATGATGGTCGAAGTCCATGACAGGGAAAACCTTGTCCCGCCTGAAACATGGGCATCGGCACTTTCCAATCACGGTTATCCGCCGCGTCTTGATTTCGTTACCGATGCCGGTGATCTTGCCCCGAATCAGGTTCTGCGCGATGGCTATCGCGTCGTCGTTGCCGTCAGCCCGTCGCAAACGACAATGGGCGAAAAAATGTGTACCGCGCCCGAGACTACCGACTATCCCGCAGACACAACCCGTATTCCGGTCCGGATTGCTTTCTGCGCGGGCGACAGTCCTATTTCCGAACTCCGCGCACACTTCATAAAAGATGAATTTGAACAGCACGTTATCCGAAACTCGGACACGATCATCTATCAGTTGTTCCCGCGTGAAATTCGTGATGACAGTGACCGCTCATGCGGCATGATGCGCGCGGGCTGCTAAACCGGAAATAGCAATTGGTATAATTCCGCCGGATCACACTTGTTCTTGCACTTCATTCCGGGCAACCTGTCTTCAACTACCCACAAGGGTAGGCATCAGGCATGGAAATAAATGCCGATAAAAACAGGGAAGACTACTCGAATGGGGAAAAACCGTTGCCAGCAATGGCACGTATTGGAAAATTGCGCGCGCCCATCTGGTTTCCTCTGGCACTGGCTGGCGACCCTGAAATGAGCAACAGGGTAGATTTGAAATCGCGTATTCTTTCAATCTGGCCGTCCATTCGGCGCATGGTGCAAACCGGCCTGATCATGGCAATTCTGGCCGGTACCGGCAGCATCGCCGCACAGGCAAATGACGGTCATCGGAATACGGATACCGGTGCCTATGACCTTCACATGACCATCCTTGCCGATCAGGATGCCTATCCCCAAAGCTATCAGGTCAACGGTCACGCCAGCGGCGTTTTATATGACCTTCTCCATGATTTCAGCACCCGCCAGCAAATCGAAATGACCTTCCAGAATTTGCCGCTGAAACGCGCACTCGAAGACAGCGTCAACGATCCGGCTGGCTATATCGGCATCCCCGCAAACGATGCAAGCCCGGCTTTCATTCTGTCTGACGGGATCAGCACGACAAGCCTTCGTGCCATCACGCTCAAACAGCGCGACCTTGCGATCACAGGTCCGCATGATCTTGACGGGTTGCAGGTTTCAATGGCGCGTGGCCTGCAACTGCATGGCCAACTTGCGCATAACCATAATGACGGGCGTTTCGACATCACCCATGTCAATTCGATCCGTCAATCGATCGCGTTGCTGCTGGCCGGGCGGGTTGATGTTGCGTTGATCTATTGCGGCTATGCGCAAAAGGCGTCGCTAAAACAGATGGTTCATCTGTCGGATGATGAAATTGCCGCATTGTCGATCCATCCCGCCCCGGTGATGAATGCGATCAACCGGCTGGCCCTGCCCGCCAATCCGGGGAATGCGCGTCTGATGCGACGCTTTAACAGCTATCTCGCCAGACAGCGCAGCAACGGCGCACTTGAAAAGCTCTATGCACAGTATCTGACCGATGAAAACACCGTCGAGATGGTTCTAAGTGATACGATCACCCCGTCCGGCAACAGGATATCAACACCCTAGGTGACAAGCTCGCAAAGGGCGTCGGCAAAGATGTCGGGTTGTTCAAGCGGGACATAATGCCCTGCTT
>CBIHMD010000027.1:0-13129 GCA_966210655.1 uncultured Thalassospira sp. | reverse complement strand
CCCCTTCGCGGATTTATGCGATCTGGGCGGCGGTATTTGTCTTGATGGCGACGGTCTGGCTTTCGGTGGCGGCATTTGGCCGTCGTCAGTCAACCCCGGTGTCGTTACGAAGGGCGTTTGGCCATATCGCGATTTGTGGTGCCCTGACGGCCTTTATCATGCATCTGCCATTCCTTGATCCGGTCAGCATTTCGGCGCGCAATCAACAAAGCCGCCTTTCGTCGATGGCAGACTGGGACAAGGCCGATCTTGGTTTCATTGCCCGAAATCTTGGAATACCGGGCGAAAATGCACTTGCCGAACTTGACGTGGCAAAGCCCGACACGGTGCCGCCAATTGCCGAATTGCGCAGCTATATCGATCCCGATGCGGGACGGGTGATGGTCGAAATTGACAATATCCCGGTTTATCCTTTGGAATATCGCGTGTCTGGGGAAGCTGTAGCCAGATTGCTTGAAGGGCAGCTTGAATATGATCGCCGTTTCTGTCGCAAGGAAGGTTCAGGCACAGGAGCCCCGGACCAGTGCGCATTATTGATGGTTGATCTTGACGGGGACGGAACGGAAGAAGCAGCCTTTTTCACGACACGTGATTATGTTGATATCTATCGGTATGAGGCTGCGGACGATGATTGGCAGATTGTGACCAATTTCTTCCATGGTCAGAACGAAATAGACCACGCGGCAATGTTGCGTGATCTTGCCAGCGGAAATTTCAAGATCGTTTCGCCACGTTACTCCGACCTTTTGATCGGCGGGGCACGTTGGGGGCAATATCGTTAACGCCTGCCTAATCGGGACGGGCTATGCTTTGTCATAATATGAAACAGCATCAGGGAATGACTGCCTTGTTGATCCGGATACATCATCTCATTGCGAGCTTCGCACTTCTGACTTTGGCGGCCTGCGGCGATACCTCCCCGAAATGGGAGCCTCAGGACATGTTTGCCAGCCCGGCGGAGCAGCCGATTGACGAACGATATCGGGCGATGATCGATTTCAAGGCGTTGTCGCGTGACGAGGCCGGGGTCGAATATGCCGCCGGACCCAGCGCTACCGTGCTGGGCGCGGTGGAAGAAGCCGTTGCCCTTTGTCAGGAAAAGGGTGGCAAGGGATGCAAGGCGGTCCGTGTCGGTCTGACATGGGTTGATGGTCTTGATAGCGATGGCATCAAGGCGGTGATGGAAACTTATCGTAACACCATGCTGGCAGAAGCAACGCAGGCATCGAATGCGGGGAATGCCGGTGCGGCAAACTGGCTGGCGTTCCATTATGCGGTTCGTGGCGAAAATCTGGGTGAAGCGGAACGTTTGATCAAGCGTGCCTTGCAGGTTGCCCCTGATGATCCCGGTGCACTCGATACCTATGGGCTGGTGCTTTACAAGCAGGGCAAATATCAGGAAGCCGAAGAGATATTCATTGCAGTTAACAAGGCAATGCCAACAGCCGAACATCTTGCGCATTTTGCCGACAACGCCCTTGCGATGGGCAAGACCGAGATGGCACGTGCTGCCTATCAGCGTGCCCTTGGTGCGCAGCCAAGTGCGGTGCTGTCACAGGAAATTCAAAAACGATTGCTCGCCCTTGATCTGGGTGGCGGTTCGGCAACGCAGTGATCAATCTCGTCATCTTTGATTGTGACGGTGTGCTGATCGATAGCGAACTGCATCGGTATCTTGCAAATCTGGGATTGGCAAACCGACCCTGATCGAAATCGATCAGGGTGCGATGTCTTGGCATTGCGCTATCCGGTTTGGGGCCAATCAAGTGTGATGGCCGTGCCATCGACCATCGGCAGATCAACCTCGTTCAGGTTGTTGCCCGGACCACTGCGATCCACGATCAGAAAGTCGCTTTCTGGTTCAAGCACCAGAAGCGGGTGGTGCCAGACATTCTTAGCATAGGTCACACCCTGCGATCCATCCGAGATAAAGGCACGAAGATTTTCGGGGGCAGAGGTGTCTGAATCCTCTGCCACAACGATCAGGAATTTCTGACCGCTTAGTGGCATAAAGGCCTGCGAGCCCAGTGGATGGCGTTCCATCATTTTGATTTCAATCGGCATCGGGCGCGGTGTGCCGCGAAAAATGCTGATGATTGGTGCGCCACCTTCATCCCCGACATCAACGCGCGATATATCGTGAAACCGCGTTGTTGTGCCCAGATTGATCTTGTATTCATCCCGCGCGGTGGTGGTTGATATCACCTCACCAAACGGGGCAAACGATGCCGGTGTCAGCGGTTCGACTTTCAGTTTCATCGTTCTTATCGCTTTGCCGGTTTACCAAGAATGCGCAGACGGCTGATCCCGCCATCCGGAATGGAATTGATGCGCAAATGCGATACCGACCCAAGTTTGGCGATGACCGAAGCATCAAATTCGTGGATATGGTCAGCCTGCATTTTCTGTTCGGGCAAAATGGTCTGCCAGAACATGGATCGTGCGCGCAGTGACTTGTCCTTTTCTCCGTCCACATAGGCGGCCTGAATGGAAATCCGGTCAGGATAGTTGCCCTTGAAATGGCAGGTATCAACGATGATTTTTTCAATCTCGCCAGGATGGCCGAGTTCAACAATCAACCACTCGTTACCGGGTTCGCGACGGCGCCGGGTTTCCCAGCCATCACCCATATTGATGCCCCGGCCCGGTGCGAGAATGGCATTCGGGTTACCATAATGGGCATCCGACCATGTCAGGACCACGCCACCATTGATCATGGCTGCCAGATCAACCTGATCGGCACTGCTTGCCATTTTTGACCAGTCGCGATCCGGGCGTCCATAAACGCGCAGGCGGGCAATGCCGCCATCGGGGTAGATATGCAGGCGCACATGGGTGAAAACGCCCTCTGCCGCAACATCGGCATAATGGTGGACTTCTGCACCGACACCGGCACGCAGCCCGATCGGGGCGACGATTTCGGTCCAGGTCGCATCATCTGCGGGGTCGCCATCCGGGCAATAGCATGCCTCAAGCGATGCGGCGGGCGGGAAGTTGCCGGTGAAGTGGCTGGTATCAATATCGACACCATAAATCCGGCCCGATGTTGCCAGCCGCACCACACAGTAATCATGACCTTCGACGCGTTTCCGACGGCTTTCCCAGCCATCCATCCACTTGCCATTGTCATCGTATTTGTCCGGATAGAAAATCGCATCCGCGGTTTGCAGCATGCGTTGCTTGTCGGCAAAGAAATCATCAGTCGCAAAGATTGCCTCTGCGCCCAGACGTTCATCGGCCAGATTGACAAAACGCCGGGTAAATTCCGGGGCATCATGGTTTGTGTGGTGGCTCATGGCTTTTAAATCCTGATTATTGGTTATTTTGTTTGGGCCAGTCATTAGCGATCAAAGGGCTTCGAGGCGCAGCTTGGCGATACGATGTACCTGATTGATGGCCTCGTTAAATTCGGTTTCGACATCGTTTTTAACGCGGCGTTCGAATGCGTTCAGGATGTCGCTCCGATGGAACCCTTTGACTGCAAAGATGAATGGGAACCCGAACTTCTTTTTGTAGTCGTCATTCAATTGCGTAAAACGGGCAAGTTCGTCAGGCGTGCATTGATCAAGCCCGGCACCGGTTTGTTCATTTTGCGAGGAATGCGTCAGTTCCGCCAAGGCAAGCTTGCCGGCAAGATCAGGGTGGGCGCGAAGCAGTGTCAGTTTGTCACCGTCAACCGCGCCATTTACCACGGCTGCCATGGCATCGGCGAGCGCATCGGGGCTATCAAGGGCTGGTGTGATGCCGCGATCATAACGCTGCTTTGCGATCCAGGGTGAATGTTCGTAAACCCCGCCATACAGCGAGACAAAGGCGCTTTGCGCCAAGGTGCTTGGCGGTCGGGTTTCGAACAATGATTTTGCAGGTTCGGTCATAACGGCCATTTCAGTTCTTGTTCTTCTTGATGGTTATTTGTTTCCGGTGAACGGATGATGTTCACGCCAGTGACGCGCAATATCGATGCGACGTGCAAACCAGACATCATCATGACCGCGCACATAATCGACAAAGCGTTTCAGGGCTGCAAACCGGCCCGGACGACCGACAAGACGGCAATGCAAACCAACCGATAGCATCCGCGGCGTTTCGGCACCCTCTTCGTAAAGCGTGTCGAAACTGTCTTTCAGATACTGGAAATATTGTTCGCCGGAATTGAATCCCTGCATGGCGGCAAAGCGCATGTCGTTGACGTCAAGCGTGTAGGGCACAATCAGATGCGGTGTGTCTGTCTGTGTCGACCAGAAAGGCAGTTCGTCGCTGTAATCATCGGCGTCATACAGGAAACCGCTTTCTTCGGCGACAAGCCGTCGGGTATTGGGACTTGTGCGCCCGGTATACCAGCCAAGCGGGCGTTCCCCGGTTACATCCCTAATGATGTCGATGGCCTTGTGAAGATGTTCGCGTTCAAGTTCTTCGGGGAAGTACTGATAATCGATCCAGCGATAGCCGTGTGAACAGATTTCATGACCATCTCGCATCGCGACTTCGCCAACCTTCGGGTGGCGGGCCAGCGCCATGGCAACGGCAAAGATGGTGATCGGAATTTGCCGTTCACGGAACAGGTTCAGGATGCGCCAGACACCAACGCGCGAACCATATTCGTAAATCGACTCCATGCTCATATGACGCACGCCTTCGCGCATGTCGGCACCAACGATTTCCGACAGAAACGCCTCGGATGCGCGATCACCATGCAGAACGCAGTTTTCACCGCCTTCCTCGTAATTCAGCACGAACTGGACCGCAACACGGGCCTTGCCCGGCCAGTTGGCCCTTGGCGGATTGGGGCCATAGCCAATCAGGTCGCGTGCATAATTCTGTTCGGTCATCTTTGGCCTCTCCTGATATCGCAACGCCCGGCTTTGTCATGCGAGTTGTTTAGTGTAGCATTAACCATAGGTCGCAGCGCAGCAAGGAAGAACTCCTGCGCGCTGATTGATGGATGATCATGCCGCACTATCAATCTGACTTTGATAATGTTCCTGGACGGGAAATCGCTTTGGCCGGTTTTTTGTTGGCTTTTAAAAGCTTTTTATCCGGCTTTGATAGTATTCTGCACGAAGCTGAGGCAATCGTTTTTCAAAGAATTATTGATATAGTTTCACTTTATCACCTCTTTCCACGATCCGTGTCCTAATGCGACCTTTTTGAAACGCTATAAATTCGTTCGGCATAAAACGATCAATCAGAAAAGCCGACCAGGGAAGAAGCGACCGACCACCGCATGAGAGAGAAAAGAGGAGGCCCGGCATGGGACGACTGACTACCCATGTTCTAGATACGGCAAAAGGTTGCCCGGCGGGCGGCATCCGGATCGAGCTGCACCGTTTTGGTGACGGCCATGACGATCTGGTCGCTGAAGCCGTAACCAATGCCGACGGGCGAACCGATGCGCCAATGCTTGATGGTGCTTCGTTCAAGCCGGGCGAGTATCAGCTTGTCTTTCATGCCGGTGCGTATTTCGATGCCATCGGTCTTGATCTGCCGGAACCGAAATTCCTTGATCAGGTTGTAATCCGGTTCGGTATTTCAGATGCGCAGGCGCATTATCACGTGCCACTGCTGCTTTCGCCGTTTGGCTATTCCACCTATCGTGGTAGCTGAGGCCATCATGACCAAACCGGTCCTTAACACGCGCGATGATATCCGGTTCCTGTTCGGGAACGAGGAACGAAGCCTGCGCGATATTGATCCGCAAATGACGGTTCTAAACTGGCTGCGCTTGAACGAGCGCAAGACCGGGACCAAAGAAGGCTGTGCCGAGGGCGATTGCGGTGCCTGCACGGTCATTCTGGGCGAACCGGATGGTCAGGGCAGCATGCGTTACCGGACGGTCAATGCCTGTATCCAGTTTATGCCGACCCTTGATGGCAAGCAGCTTCTGACTGTGGAACATCTTAAATCCGATGACGGATCGTTGCATCCGGTGCAGCAGGCCATGGTGGAAACCCATGGGTCGCAATGCGGTTTCTGTACGCCGGGCTTTGTCATGAGCCTGTATCAGCTTTGGCTGGATGGGGGCGAGGATGACCGGGGTGCCATCAATGACGCCCTTGCCGGGAACCTGTGCCGTTGCACCGGCTACGGGGCGATTATCGAGGCCGCCCGCAAGGCTGGTGGCGTAAGTGCCACCGATCCGGTTGAGAAAAAGCGTCGTTCCGATATCGCGACCCGATTGACCGCGATGATCGAAGGTGCGGGCATGCTGGCGCTTGAAATGCCGGCGGGTCGTTACTTCGCCCCGCGCAGCAGCGATGAACTGGCCGCACTTTTGGTGCCCCATCCCGATGCAACAGTGCTGGCGGGCGGAACGGATGTCGGGCTTTGGGTGACCAAGATGCTCAAACGGCTTGATCCGATCATTTATATCGGGGATGTCGCTGATCTTAAATCCGTTCGGGAAAAGGACGGTGTCCTGACCATCGGTGCCGGTGTGACTTATAGCGATGCCCATAAGGCACTTGGTATGATTGCTGGTGATGTCGGGGAACTGGTCCGCCGGATCGGGTCACGGCAAATCCGCAATGCGGGGACGGTTGGTGGCAATATCGCCAATGGATCGCCAATTGGCGATACACCGCCTGCCTTGATTGCATTGGGCGCGCGCATTGTTCTGCGCATGGGCGATATCCGTCGCGAAGTTGCCCTTGAAGATTTCTTTATCACCTATGGCAAGCAGGACCGGGCCAAGGGCGAGTTCGTTGAAAGCATCATTGTTCCGAAACCGGACGCCGAGGTGCAGTTCAAGGCCTACAAGATTTCCAAACGGTTTGATCAGGATATTACGGCGGTTCTTGCGGCCTTTGCCATTCGGGTTGATGGTGGCAAGGTGATCGAATTCCGGGCGGCATTCGGCGGCATGGACGGAACACCGATGCGGGCAAAAAAATGCGAGGCAGCCCTGATTGGCAAGGATTGGAACGAGGCCAGTCTGAACGCGGCGCAACTGGCCCTGACCAGAGATTTTGCACCGATGTCTGATATGCGGGCATCAAAAGAATACCGCATGCTGGTCGCGCAAAACCTTTTGACCAAACTGTTTATCGAAACAACGGCACCTGAAATTGCCACCCGTCTGGTTGGCAGGGAGGTTGCCCATGTCTGACAATGCATCCAAGGCCGTCGAGACCAAAGACCCGGACGAACTTCTTGCGCCAACCCCGGGGCTTTCGGGTGGGGTTCGGTCTGCCAGCAAGCATGACAGCGGTCCGAAACATGTCGCGGGTGAAGCGATTTATGTCGACGATATTCTTGAACCGTTCGGCACCCTTCATCTGGCCCCCGGTGCGGCGACCATCGCCCATGGCAGGATCACGAAGATGGATCTGTCAAAGGTGCGATCAGCCCCCGGTGTGGCTTGTGTTCTGACGGCTGATGATGTGCCGGGTGTCAATGACGTGTCACCCGCCCATAGCCATGATGATCCAGTTCTGCCCGACGGGGTTGTTCAGTTTTACGGTCAGCCGGTTTTCTGTGTTGCCGCCGAAACCCGCGAACAGGCACTTAATGCCGCCAAGCTGGCCGAGATCGAATATGAAGAACTGCCCGCGATCCTGAGCGTCAAGGAAGCACTGGAAAAACAGCAATTTGTTGCACCACCCCATGTCATGGCGCAGGGCGATGCCAAATCGGCACTGGCGCGCGCCAAACATCGCCGGTCCGGGGTGATGGAAATCGGCGGGCAGGACCATTTCTATCTTGAGGGCCAGATCACCTTTGCCATTCCGCAGGAAGATGGTGATGTGCTTTTGCATTGCTCGACCCAGCATCCGTCCGAGGTTCAGCACAACATCGCCAATGTCCTTGGTCGTCCGGCCAATGCGGTAACGGTCGAAGTGCGCCGTATGGGCGGTGGTTTCGGTGGCAAGGAAACGCAGGCATCACAATGGGCGGCACTGGCAGCGATTGTTGCGGTTAAAACCGGGCGTCCGGCGAAAATGCGTCTGGACCGCGATGATGACATGGTCATGACTGGCAAACGCCATGATTTTATCGTCGAATATGACGTTGGTTTTGATGATGATGGCCGGATTTGCGGGTTGGATATTCAGTATGCCGCCAATTGCGGTTTCTCGGCTGATCTGTCGGCGGCGATCTGTGATCGTGCGATGTTCCATACCGACAATGCCTATTTCCTTGGCGATGTCGAAATCCGGTCCTATCGCTGCAAAACCAATCTGGTGTCCAATACCGCATTTCGCGGCTTTGGCGGGCCGCAGGGCATGGTGGCCATTGAACGGATCATTGATGAAATAGCCATAATGATTGGCCGTGATCCGTTTGATGTGCGGATCGCCAACTATTACGGGACAACCGACCGCAACACGACGCCCTATCACATGACGGTCGAGGATAACGTCCTTTCGGAACTGACGAACGATATTCTGGCATCTTGCGATTATCGCAAGCGGCGCAAAGAAATCGACGCGTTCAATGCGCAAAGCCCGGTGATCAAGCGGGGTATTTCAATCACGCCGGTCAAGTTCGGTATTTCCTTTACCACGACCTTCCTTAATCAGGCGGGTGCGCTGATCCACATTTATCAGGATGGATCGGTGCAGCTGAACCATGGCGGAACGGAAATGGGACAGGGCCTGTTTATCAAGGTTGCCCAGATCGTGGCCGAAGAATTCCAGATTGATCTTGATCGGATCAAGATCACGGCAACCAATACCGGCAAGGTTCCCAACACATCGGCAACTGCGGCCTCAAGCGGGGCGGATATGAACGGCATGGCCGCGCGCGATGCCGCGATCACCATCAAATCCCGCCTGATTGCTTTTGCTGCGGAAAAATACGGTGTCGCCGAGGCCACCGTCCGGTTTGTTCCGGGGCGGGTGATTGTTGGCGATGTGACCGAACTGGAATTTGCCGATCTGGTCAAACAGGCTTATCTGGCGCGTGTTTCGCTTTCGTCGACGGGCTAC
This sequence comes from uncultured Thalassospira sp., assembly GCA_966210655.1. Classification (GTDB taxonomy): domain Bacteria; phylum Pseudomonadota; class Alphaproteobacteria; order Rhodospirillales; family Thalassospiraceae; genus Thalassospira. The sequence goes on along the minus strand of CBIHMD010000027.1, from coordinate 4,202 downwards.
TACGCGACACCGAAAATCCATTATGACCGTGAAACCGCGTCGGGTCGGCCGTTCTATTACTTCGCCTATGGCATGGCCTGTTCCGAGGTGATGATCGATACCCTGACCGGTGAATACAAGGTCACACGTGTCGATATCAGCCACGATGTCGGCCGGTCGCTGAACCCGGCGATTGACCGGGGTCAGATCGAAGGCGGCTTTATTCAAGGCATGGGATGGCTGACATCCGAAGAATTGTGGTGGGATGATGCAGGGCGTTTGCGAACACATGCGCCGTCAACCTATAAAATTCCTGCATGTTCGGATAGGCCGGATGATTTCCGTCTTGAATTGTGGTCTTCCGGAAGAAACGTTGAAAAAACCATCCATCGATCAAAGGCTGTTGGTGAGCCGCCCCTGATGCTGGCGATTTCGGTGCATCGTGCCATTGCCGATGCGATTGCATCGGTCGGGGGCCACAAGGTGATCCCGATGCTCGATACCCCGGCAACGCCCGAGGCCGTCCTGAACGCGGTGGCCAATGTGGCCAAGGGTATGATCGCTCAAAGTCACGATGCGGTTCCGGTGGCGGGGGAATAGACATCATGCGCCTGTCACCCGACGCCCATATCACTGTGTTGCAGTCATCCGATCCGGTGATGCTGGTCGGTGTGGCCGCCATTCGCGGGTCCACCCCGCGTGAGGCAGGGGCCTTTATGCTGGTTAGCGAAGCCAGCATTGCCGGGACGGTTGGTGGTGGCAATCTGGAACATCAGGTAACGGTACGGGCACGTGAAATCCTGACCTTGGATCGGAATTTTGGCGCGGAACTGGTTCCCTTTCCGTTGGGGCCGGGGCTTGGTCAATGTTGCGGTGGTTCGGTCGAGATTGCGTTCCACCTGCTGGGAGCGGTGCAAAAGCATCAGTTGGCAACAGCGATCCGAACCACTCAAAACCCTGCCGGACTTGATCATGGTGTGTGGGTCATGTTGCCGATGGACGAAAGCCGGAATATTGAAATTGCCAGCATTCAGGATGCCGACGCACTGGATCGCCTGTTTGCCGGGGGGCGTGGCGGATTGTGTGATCTGGCCGGGCAGCAGAAGCTGTGCCTGCGCCTTGATGACGGAGCAACGCCGCTTTTGCTGTTTGGTGCCGGGCATGTCGGGCAGGCGATTGTTCAGGCATTGGCACCCTTGCCGTTCGATATTCACCTGATCGATTCGCGTGATGAATACCTGACTCTGCGGGAAACACCGAAACTTCATCTGCATCAAAGCGATAGGCCAGAAGACGAGGTGGGCGACATGCCGCCCGATGCCTTCGCGCTGATCCTGACGCACAGCCACGCGCAGGACTTTGATATCTGTCGGGCGGCCTTGATGCGGGACGATCTTGGTTTTGTCGGCATGATCGGAAGCCAGACCAAACGCGTGCGCTTTGTCCGGCGTTTAAAAGATCGCGGGTTGGGGGATACGGAAATCGGTCGTTTGACATGCCCGATTGGAATTCAAGGCATTACCGGCAAACAGCCGGCAATCATCGCGGCATCGGTCGCGGTGCAATTGCTGTCCGTGCGTGAAGCACGAATGGCGCAACATCCGGTGAACAGGGTCGCACAAGATGGCCTTGCCGGATGATAAGGCCTTCATTGCAAGGCATATAAATGATAAATGGCCGCGCCAATAGCGGCCTGATCAGGAGGATCCGTTTACCGGATCAGGAGTTCATATAGGGAGATTTGGCTGTGTGTGATGCCAAGCATAAACACATGCTCCATGCCGTGAATTTGTCGCGGACGAAAATGGAAGAAGGCTGTGGCGGCCCGTTCGGGGCAATCATTGTCAGGAACGGCGAAGTCGTTGCCGAAGGATGGAACAATGTCACATCCAGCAACGATCCGACCGCCCATGCCGAGGTCAGCGCTATCCGTGCAGCCTGTGAAAAGCTTGGTACCTTCAATCTTGCCGGATGCGAGATTTACACCAGTTGCGAGCCATGCCCGATGTGCCTTTCGGCTATCTATTGGGCACGTCTTGACCGGATCTATTATGCCAATTCCCGCGATGATGCCGCAGCAATCGGCTTTGACGATCAATTCCTGTATGATGAAGTGGCAAAACCGATCCCGGATCGGAGCCTGCCGTGTGAACATCTGGATTTAGGGGAAGCGCGTGATGTCTTTGCGGCTTGGGATGCCAAAGAAGACAAAATCGCGTATTGAGACCGTTTGATTAGCAAACCGTGAACGGGTAATACCAACGGTACGCGTGATCGGATCGCAATTTAGGGGTGGCAGCAGTGACGTCGACGACCGGGAATACCGGATCAGATACAGGCTTGGCGATGACAGGCGGGGTAAAACCAGCACAGCTTGAAGTGCGCGGTGTGACCAAGGCCTTTCCGGGCTGTCTGGCAAATGACGATATCAGTTTCCGTATTGAACCTGGCAAAATCCATGCTCTTTTGGGGGAAAATGGTGCGGGTAAAAGTACGCTTGTAAAAATCATCTATGGCGTGCTGCAGGCCGATCAGGGCGAATTGCTGTGGGAGGGCAAGCCAGTCACGATCCATAGCCCGCATGACGCGCGCGAAATGGGTGTTGGTCTGGTGTTCCAGCATTTCTCGCTGTTTGAAACCATGACGGTTCTGGAAAACATTGCGCTGGCGATGAATGACGTGCGCGATATGGTTGCCCTGCGTCAGCAGGTGATCGAGGTGGAAAAAACCTATGGTCTGCCGCTTGATCCTGATCGCCATGTTTACACGCTTTCGGTTGGCGAACGGCAGCGGATCGAAATCGTCCGCTGCCTTCTGCAAAATCCCAAACTGCTTATTCTCGACGAGCCGACATCGGTTTTAACCCCGCAGGAAGTCGAAAAACTGTTTGAAACATTGCGCCGTCTCGCCGATGAAGGTTGCGCAATCCTTTATATCAGCCACAAGCTGCACGAGGTCAAAGCACTGTGTCAGAAGGCGACCGTATTGCGCGGTGGCAAGGTTGTCGGCGGGTGTGACCCGCGCGAGGAAACGGCGAAATCCATGGCCGAAATGATGATCGGCCAGAAATTGACTGCGCCTGATCGGAGCGGCACGCGCACATTCGGTGATGTGCGCCTTGATATTTCCGATCTGTCACTGATCAGCGATGAACAGTTTGGCACGGACCTTAAGGGCATTAGCCTTAAGGTGCGCGGTGGCGAAATCATGGGGGTTGCCGGTGTCGCCGGAAATGGCCAGAACGAGCTGTTTCAGGCACTGGCGGGTGAAACCGAAATCATCGGCACGCCCGATTGCATCAAGATTGATGGTAATCCGGTTGCGCATTTTGGCCCTCGCCGCCGTCGTAGGCTTGGCGCGGCTTTTGTGCCCGAGGAACGCAACGGGCATGGCGCAGTTCCTGATATGAGCCTGTCGGAAAACGGGTTTTTGACCGCGTTCCGGCGCATGGCACTGTCGGCGCGTGGTTTGATTCGCGAAGTCCCGACCCGTACATTTGCCGACAAGATCATCAAGACATTCGACGTGCGCACCACCGGTGCCTCGGCCGAGGCCGGAAGCCTTTCTGGCGGGAACCTTCAGAAATTTATCGTCGGACGTGAAATCCTTCAGGATCCGGGCGTACTGGTGATTTCACAGCCGACCTGGGGTGTTGATGCCGGTGCGGCAAGTGCCATCCATCAGGCATTGCTTGATCTGGCGGCAAAGGGCACAGCGGTTCTGGTGATTTCGCAGGATCTGGACGAAATTTTCGCCATTTGTGATCAGGTGGTGGTGATGTCCGAAGGCAAGATGTCCGCCCCGCGGCCGATGGCCGATGTCAGTGTCGAGGAAATCGGTTTGTTGATGGGGGGGCTTCACGATCTGGACGGCGACGTAACCCTGAAGACGAAAGAGCTTATCGAAGGAGATCGCGTTGGTCAGGCTTGAACCCCGTCGCCAGCATAGTCAGGCGATGGTCTATCTGTCGCCGGTTCTGGCAATTCTCATGACGCTGTTAGTCGGCGGGATCATCTTTTCCTTTATGGGCAAGAACCCGTTTGATGCGCTTTACACATTCTTCATCCTGCCGATCAACAACAGCTATGGCATTTCCGAACTGTTTGTGAAGGCAACCCCGCTTGTGATCATCGCCATCGGGCTTTCGATGGGGTTCCGCGCCAATGTCTGGAACATCGGTGCCGAGGGGCAATTGACCATGGGCGCCATATTCGGCGGTGGTC
>CBIHMD010000026.1:0-13300 GCA_966210655.1 uncultured Thalassospira sp. | reverse complement strand
GGTTGAAATATCGGCAATGCGACGTGTCGTGTCTTCCATCTTGGTGCCGATGTCGCCCATTTCGCGGGCAACGTCGTTCATCACATTCTGGCCGCGTGAAACGGCATCATTGCCGCGTGCCATGGCATCGACGATGCCCTGTGTTTCACCCTGCAGATTGACGATGCGGCTGCGGATTTCCTCGGTCGCGCGTGCGGTTTGCCGGCTAAGGGCCTTGACCTCGCCCGCGACGACGGCAAATCCCTTGCCGGCTTCGCCTGCGCGGGCGGCCTCGATTGTGGCGTTGAGCGCCAGAAGGTTGGTTTCGGCGGCAATTGCTTCGATTGAGGCGACGATCTCGCCGATTTTTTCTGATGCCTCGGCCAGGGCATCGACCCGCCCTGATGCATCCGATACCGCATGTGCGATGTCGTCCATGCTGCCAACGGCGTCCTTGACGGTTTGCTGGCCATTGCGGGTGGCGGTGATGGCATCGGTCGCGTTATCGGCAGCAGCGCGGCCATTTTCGGCAATGTGGCTGATGCCTGAAACCATTTGATCAATGGCGGCCGAAATCGATTGTGCCTTGCGGTCGACATCCTCGATCACATTCATCATGCGGGCATTGGATACCGCACTTTGATTGATGGCAACGGACAGATCCATCGTGCGATCAAGCTGCTGATCGGCAAAGGCATTTTCCGATGCATTATGGCGTTTGACGGCACTGGCATCGCAATAGGCCGTAAGCGTCAGTTCGATATCGAGCAGCATGACCGATGTCAGCGAGGTGACAATGCTTGCCGCCTGACCGGCATTCCATCGGTGGCGGGTAATGATCGCCTCGATCAGGGCATCGGTGATCGCATTATAGGTTGCGATGTAAAGTTTGGGGGTGATGCCGTAGGCTTCGTGGGCCTGACCGATCTGGCTGGATTCAATGACGAAAGCCTCGTCAATCTTGCCGTCAAACAGGTTTTTCCAGTGATTTTGCAATGATTTGGTCAGAGACGCGATGGTCGCCTCCGAAAGCGGGCTGGCTTTCAGATCGTCACTTTGGCTGATGGTTTTGTAAAAGCCTTCGGCGCGCTTGGCCGATTGATCGTGGATCAGTCCGGATGCCTTGCGCAAGGCGCCAAACGTTCCGGGCAGAACATTATAAAGCGCCAGACGATTTTCCAGTTGTGACACAGCCAATTCCCCTTACCCCGATCTGACCACGCGGATGGCGGTTCTTATACATATGGGTGGGAACTTTAGGGTTGGTGAATTCAATCGGCAATGAAATTCGTTGTCGGGATATATCCGTTACGAGATGTCATGCGGCGTTTGATTGGGCTGTTTCAGCCCGACAGGTCGCGATGATCCAGTCGCGGAACGCCCGAACTGCAAAATTGTTTTCCTTTTCCTCGGGATAAACAACGTAATAGGCATGCCGGTTGGGGATCGATACGTCAAAGGGGGCGACAAGCCGCCCGTTATCAAGTTCTTCGCGCACCAGAAATTCCGGCAGAAGGGCCAGCCCCAATCCGGCGACGGCGGCCTGGATCACCATGTGGAAATGTTCGAACCGTGGGCCGGCAAGCTCATCCACAACCGCAACGCCGGTTGCCGCCAGCCAGTCCTGCCATGCGCGCGGACGGGTGGAATGTTGCAGCAGGGTGCAATTGCGGACCCGTTCACGCGCAATCGGCAGATCGTCATTTTCCTTAAGGATTTTGGGCGCGCAAACCGCAATCAGGGTTTCACCCATCAGGCGGTGAAACACGCAGCCGGGCATGTTGTCCTCGCCAAAATGGATGGCGATATCGATGCCTTCGCGGGTGAAATTGAATTCGCGGGTCTGGGTGATCAGGTTAAGCTGGATATCGGGCCATGTGGTTTTGAAATCCCCCAGTCGCGGCACCAGCCAGCGCGCGCCAAAGGTCGGCAAAGTGCCAACGTTAAGCATCCCGCCCGCATCGGAATAGGCCATGACCTGAAGGGTTGCGGCTTCTGCGCGATCCAGAAGGTCGCGGACCTGTGCGGCATAGGCTTCGCCCGCCGCAGTTAGCTTCAGGCGCTTTTTCACCCGACGAAAAAGATCCCGGCCCAGATATTCCTCTAGTGCTCTGATTTGGCGGCTGATGGCACTTTGCGTCACATTCAGTTCCTCGGCCGCACGGGTAAAGCTGAGATGCCGGGCAGAGCTTTCGAAAAATTGCAGGGCTGTCAGGGAGGGCAGGACGCGACGCATGTGTTTTGATCCCCAAGTTCATTACCAAATGGAATGATATGGTGCGAATATATCGTTTGTGAGAATTCCTGCCAAGTCTTAGCATTTCAATGGTTCGGAACCCCTCGTGCCACCACATGATCCTTCCGGACAGTAAAATTGATCGGGTAATTGATAATATTACGGAAGGAGAGGCAGAAATGCCCCAGCCAGTTAAATCCCCGCTAGACAGCCAGCTTGGTGCCGTTCTTAAAGCTGTTCTTGGTGCGGAAAAGGCCGATTATCTGTTTCGCATGATTGATGTTCATGATCGGCTTCTGGCCGATCCTGCGGACGAGGCCGGAAAAGTCAGCCGCCTGACGATGGCGCAGGCGCTTAACATGATCCTGTTTGATGGTCTTCTGGCAGCCGTTCCCGAAGGCAAAGCCTATTCCGAGGATAAACTGGCGGCGGGCGAGCCGATCATTTTCGATCATGGTGCCATTCGTACCGTCGATGGCCCGGCAACCGGGGATTTGCCGCGCGGTCATGCTGCCATCGCGCGCATTCTTGCGCCGCTTGGGTTCGATATTGCCGGTCTTTACCCGCTGTCGCGTCTGAAAATGACGGGTCGGGCGTTTTGTCATGCAGATGAACCGGAACTGATTGCGCAGTTCTTTGTGTCCGAACTTCATGTCGAAGAATTCAGCCCTGCCTTCGGGCAGGCGGTTGCCAATACGGTTGGCAAATCGGTTGATCCTCTGTCGCCCGGTGCCAAGGTCCTGCTTGATCAGCTTGCTGACAACGGCAATATCAGTTTTGCTGATGCCACCAAGCTTCTGCCGGTTCTGGTCAAATGTTTTGGCGCGCAGCACGGCCCGGTATCGGAGGCCGATTACGAAATCCTGTTGGCAGAATCGGCCGAAATGGCGTGGATTTCGACCGAAGGCAATGCGTTCAACCATGCAACGGATCGGGTCGACGATATCGAGGCGGTCGCCAGCGAACAGCGCGTCAAAGGTCGCCCGATGAAGGAGAAGGTCGAAATTTCAAGCACCGGATCGGTGCGTCAGACCGCATTCAAGGCAACCCGTGTCCTGCGTCAGATGCGCGATGCCAATGGCGATCTGGTGAGCCGTGATGTGCCTGGTTCCTTCTATGAATTTATCAGCCGCGATCACGTGCGTGACGAGACGACCGGGGAACAAAAACTTGATCTGCGATTTGACAGCAGCAATGCACAGGGCATCTTTAAGATGACCGCCGGAAGCAAGGCGGCATAAGAAAGCAAAAAGACCGGAATGCCGGAACGGATTATACCGTTCCGGTTTTAAAACATTCTATCGGGTGACAGGCGATCATGGGATCAGTGGACGAAAATTATGATGTCATCATTGTTGGCGGGGCGGTTATCGGAAGCTCCGCCGCGTGGTTTTTGACCGGGCGGGATGATTTCAAGGGCCGGGTTCTGGTCATTGAAAAAGACCCGAATTATGAATTCTGTTCGACAACCCTGTCGGCGGCATCGATCCGCCAGCAGTTTTCGACCCCGATCAATATTGAAATGTCGGGTTTTGGCATTGAATTCCTGCACAACCTGAAACGTGATCTTGATCCCGACGTCGATATTTCCTTCCATGAAAAGGGCTATCTGGTTCTGGCGACCGAGTCCGGCCGCGATATCCTGCGACATAACCATGCAACCCAGACCAAGCTGGGGGCTGACATCGTCTGGATGGAACCCGATGAACTGGCGGCCAAATATCCGTGGATGAACACATCCGATCTGGCAGCGGCCTGCTGGGGGCGCACCGGCGAGGGCTGGTTTGATGCCTATTCCCTGATGCAATCCTTCCGCAAACAGGCCCGCCGTCAGGGGGCTGACTATATCGACGGCGAAGTTGTCGAAGTCCTGCGTGATGGCGATCAGGTCACGGGTGTGGTCCTGAAAGACGGACGGCGGTTTGGCTGTGGGGCGCTGATTAACGCAGCGGGAACCGGTGGATCAAAAGTTGCCCGAATGGCGGGGCTTGAGATCCCGGTGGAGCCGCGCAAACGCTGTATCTTTGTGTTTGATTGCCGGGATGCGGCCGATATCAACGCGTCCTGCCCGATGCTGATTGATCCAAGCGGCCTTTATGTTCGCCCCGAAGGCGATCTTTTCATCACCGGCATTGCCCCGCCTGCGGATCGTGACCCGGAATGCTGGGACTTCGAAGTCGATTACAGCCTGTTTGACGATATCATCTGGCCGGGGCTTTACGAGCGCTGCGAACGGTTCGAGGCGATCAAGATGGTCAATGCCTGGGCCGGTCATTATTCCTATAACCTGCTTGATCAGAACGCGATCATTGGTCCGCATCCCGAGGTAAAGAATTTCTTCTTTGCCAATGGTTTTTCGGGCCACGGATTGCAGCAAAGCCCGGCAGTAGGTCGTGGCCTTTCAGAACTGATCGTCGCAGGCCATTACCAGACCCTTGATATGTCCGTGTTCGGGTATGAGCGCATCCGCGACAATGCCCCGGTTCTGGAACTGAACGTGATTTAAATCGATTTCGTAACGAATGTTCGAAATCACTATCTTAACGATGAAAGCCGGAGCAACCCCACATGCCCCGTGACGATATGACCAACCAGACACAAGAGGCCGTGATGGACGCCGCCACCATCACGGCACGCCAGAAACACAGTGTTTCAAATGGCATTCGTAATCTGCATCCGGTCTATATGGATCGGGCGCTGAATGCCGAAGCCTGGGATATTGACGGCAATCGCTATATCGATTTCATCGGCGGGATCGGGGTGCTGAATACCGGGCATCGCAATCCGGTCGTCATGGCCCGTGTGGCGGAACAGTGCGAACGTTTTACCCATTCGTGTTTTAACGCGTTGCCGCACGAACCTTATGTCGCGGTGACGGATTGGCTTGCGGAAAACTGCCCGATCGAAGGTCCGGCGAAATCGATGCTGACCAATTCCGTTGCCGAGGCGATGGAAAATGCCCTGAAACTTGCCCGTGCCTTCACCGGCCGGACAGGGGTTATCGCTTTCGAAGGGGCATTTCATGGTCGCACCCTTGCAACCCTTGCGCTGACGGGTAAAACCAAACCCTACAAGACCGGGCTTGGGCCGCTTCCGGGGCCGGTTTACCACCTGCCATATCCCTGCCGTGAAACCGGTGTATCCGTGGCGGATGCAATGGATGCAATTGCCAGATTGTTTGCCGTATCGGTCGATCCGGGCAGCATCGGTGCCGTGGTGATCGAACCCGTGCAGGGTGAAGGCGGTTTCAGGACCTGTGACGCGGCGTTCCTTGCTGAACTGCGCTGTCTTTGCGATGCCAATGGCATGGTTCTGATTGCTGATGAAATTCAGTCGGGCTTTGGCCGGACGGGTAAAATGTTTGCCATCGAACATGCCAATGTCTGCCCCGACATCATCGTGATGGGCAAGGGGATTGGCGGTGGTTTCCCGCTGGCGGCGATTACGGGGGCGGAGGATGTGATGAATGCCCTGCTGCCCGGTGGTCTGGGCGGGACCTATTCCGGTAATCCGGTGGCGTGTGCGGCCGCAACCGGTGTGTTCGACGTGCTGGAACAGGACGGCATTTTGAACCGTGCCAAGCAGCTTGGCGAAAAATATGCCACCCATATTGCGTGGTTACGTGATTTGCCTGGTGGGCATGTGATTGGCGCAATGCGCGGCATTGGTGCGATGCGCGCCTTCGAACTGATCGCAGATGACGGCACCCCGTCGCCGAAACGTCTGCAAACATTATTGCAACTGGCCCGTGCAAGCGGGCTATTGTTGATGCCAAGTGGTGAACACGCCAATGTGGTGCGCCTTCTGGCCCCGCTGACCATTCCGTTCGAACAGGTCGATGAAGCCTTTGCCATCATCGGCAAGTTGCTGCCAAAGCTGGCAGCAGTATCGGATGCGGATGACCGGTCGTGATCGCCGTAAAATTCAAAAAGAAGGGAGCTTAACCGTGAGTTTCAAAAACATTCTGACTGAACTGGGCCTGTCCGAGGCCGAGATTTCCAATGGTACGCTTAAGGTTCAGACCCCGGTTGACGGTTCTGAAATTGCGGCTGTTGCCGAAACCGATCCGTCGGAAATGAACGACATCATTGCGCGTTCGAAAAAGGCATTTGCCCAGTGGCGTCAGGTGCCCGGTCCGCGCCGTGGTGAGCTGGCCCGTCTTCTCGGCGAGGAACTGCGCGCGGCCAAGGAACCGCTGGGGCGTCTGGTATCGCTTGAATGCGGCAAGATCTATCAGGAAGGTCTTGGCGAAGTTCAGGAAATGATCGATATCTGCGATTTCGCCGTCGGCCTGTCGCGTCAGCTTTACGGTCTGACCATCGCGTCCGAACGTCCGGGCCATAAAATGATGGAAAACTGGCATCCGCTGGGCGTTGTTGGCGTTATTTCCGCGTTCAACTTCCCGGTTGCCGTCTGGTCATGGAACACAGCCCTTGCATTGGTTTGCGGCAACTCGGTGATCTGGAAGCCGTCGGAAAAAACCCCGGTTGTGGCGCTTGCCTGCCAGAAAATCTTTGAAAAGGCATTGGCGAAATTCGGTGATGCGCCCGAAGGCCTGCATCATGTCGTCATCGGTGATCGCCGCATTGGTGAAGCCCTTACCGACAGCCATGATGTGGCACTTGTTTCGGCAACCGGTTCGACCCGCATGGGCCGCGAGGTTGCCCCGCGTGTCGCGGAACGTTTTGGCCGGACCATCCTGGAACTGGGTGGCAACAACGCCATGATCGTTACCCCGTCTGCCGACCTTGATATGACCGTGCGTGCGGTTGTCTTCTCGGCGGTTGGTACCTGTGGCCAGCGTTGCACATCCCTGCGTCGCGTGATTGTCCATAAGGACGTCAAAGACGAATTGCTGCCGAAAATCGTTGCTGCCTATAAATCGGTAAAGATTGGCGATCCGCTTGCCGATGGTACGCTGGTCGGTCCGCTGATTGACGAAGACAGCTTCAACAACATGCAAACCGCGCTTTCCAATGCCAAAAAAGACGGCGGTACGGTCCATGGTGGTGAACGGACATTGGCAGATCAGTATCCGGGTGCCTATTACGTCACCCCGGCTGTTGTTGAAATGCCGTCGCAGACCGAAACCGTGCGCAACGAGACCTTTGCGCCGATCCTGTATGTCATGACCTATGAAACGCTTGAAGAAGCCATTGCGCTTCAGAATGGCGTGCCACAGGGCCTGTCATCCTGCATCTTCTCGACCGATCTGCGTGAAACCGAACTGTTCCTGTCGGCTGTTGGATCGGATTGCGGTATCGCCAACGTCAATATCGGCCCGTCAGGTGCGGAAATCGGCGGTGCGTTTGGCGGTGAAAAAGAAACCGGTGGCGGACGTGAATCGGGTTCGGACGCATGGAAAGGCTATATGCGCCGTGCCACCAACACGATCAACTATTCCCGTGAACTGCCGCTGGCGCAGGGTATCAAGTTTGATATCTGATCGTGTCTGATCTGATTTGATGAAGAAAACCCCGTCGGTTTCCGGCGGGGTTTTTGTTTGCGTGAAAATACGATAGGATACGTTGTATAACAATGCAAACAGGAAGCTGGTTATGAGCAAGGATACAGTGGCCATTCGTGTCGATTCCGATTTGCGCCAACGGCTCGACAAACTCGCAGATGCCTTTGGTCAGACGCGCTCAAGCATCATCAATGATGCCCTTCGGCAATATGCCGATCATCAGGAATGGCAGGTGAACCTGATTGCGGAACGGGCACGCAGTATTGCCGAAGGCCGTGCGACACTGATCGGGCATGATGATGTGCTTGCCGGGTTTGAACAACGCTTCGCTGAAAAATAATCCGGATGCGTATTCAATGGGATAGTCGGGCTGTCGATGATCTGCGTGACATTCTTGATTACATTGACGAACGTAATCCGACGGCGGCCCGCAAAACCTATCAATTGATATCAGGGTCAGTGTCGCAACTCGTTACCCATCCGTTCATAGGTCGTGTCGGACGTGTGGAGCAAACACGCGAAATGATCGTCAATGGCACGCCTTACCTTGTTGCTTATGGCCTGGATGAAAATACGGTCACGATAATCGCCGTCTTGCATGCTGCGCGGCGATGGCCTGATGAGTTCTGAACAAGAAAACGGCCCCCGAAGGAGCCGTTTTCTTTGATTCTGTCTCAAAGCTTGGTCTGATTAGCCAGCTTTGGAGAAACGTTCTGCAACATATTCCCAGTTCACCAGGTCGTTGATGAACGCTTTGACATAGTCCGGGCGCGCGTTGCGGTAATCGATGTAGTAGGAGTGTTCCCAGACATCGCAACCGAGCAGCGGGGTCTGACCATGAACCAGCGGGTTTTCCGCGTTCGGGGTTTTGGTCACAACCAGTTTGCCGGATTTGTCGAGTGCCAGCCAGCACCAGCCAGAACCGAACTGGGTCACGCCAGCCTGAATGAAGGCTTCCTTGAAGGCATCGACAGAGCCGAAATCTTCGACGATTTTCTTTTCCAGTTCGCCCGGAATGTTGCCGCCGCCATTTTTCTTCATCATCTGCCAGAACTCGATATGGTTCCAGTGCTGGGCAGCGTTGTTGAACAGGCCGGCTTTGGATGCATCGCCATAGGATGCAACAACGATTTCTTCGAGCGACTTGCCTTCAAGGCCGGAACCTTCGAGCAGCTTGTTGCCGTTCACAACATAGGCGTTGTGGTGTTTGTCATGGTGAAACTCAAGGGTTTCAGCAGACATGACCGGTGCAAGCGCGTCATAGGCATATGGGAGTGCAGGGAGTTCAAGAGCCATGATACAGATCCTCGACTTTCGTTATTGGTTTGTGCGGTCAGCACAGGGCTGATGCAACATATCCCCATTACCGCCTGCCGTAAAAGTGAAAATCCCGTGCAACCTGTTGGAAAACTTGTTGCTATGGATGATTACTGCCTTTTGGCGGGTTCGGAAACGGGCATGATGGAAAACCTCGTGGTCCTAATCCTCGGCCTTTATCTAGGTCAAAGGCAGCAGCACGCAATGGCCAAGCGGGTTTTGCGAATTGAGTTACGCTGCATATCCCTTAAACAAGCGAGCCTGCGCATCGTTCCATGAATAGGGAAATTTTCTGAAATCGGTGAATGATCCCCCGACCTGTGGCTTTGTGAAAATCCCCATGGTTCCGATAGCATTGTGTTATCGGGCACGTTGTACCCCGAGCCGTCAAACCGGCCAGTCCGTTATTCCTTGTACAGGCTGACCATGTTCTGAATGTCGGTACCATCGCGGATCATCACGTCATATTCCCCCTTTTGCAGGCGGGAAATATCGATACGGCACGGGAAAGAGCCGCAATCCTTGTTCAGCGCAATCGATCCGTCCTGAAAGGACAGGATGACTTCGCCTTTTGCCTGATCAGCATGGATGGTGACACTGTCGGTGGTCGCTTTCGGTGCGACACGGATTGCAGCCAGTGCGGCTGTCGTCACTGTCAAAACTCCGACGAGGGCGATTACAACCGGCTTGCTGCGCAAAGATCTAAACATGATGTTTCCTCGCGCTTCTTTTTAGAGATGCAAAGATGCGCGGCGAAGAGGGGAAAATGGGGGCGCAAATGCGGCATTTCCGTGCCGAATGTTTCGATTTTCCAACTGTCACACGTAAAAAGCCCCCTGAACAAAAGGTTAGGGGGCTTTCTACAATCAGTTGAGATGCGAAATTTTTATGAAATCGCTATTTGCGTCGTTCCATTGCGGCCTTGAGTGCTGCGGCCATGGCGCCACCGTCGCTGCTGGCACTGCTTTGATAATTGGTACTGCTCTGGTTGCCGCGCCCTGCATTCCTGTGGGTTTGGGGCGCTGAGCGCCCGCCCGTAGTGCCGCTACGGGACTCGGTACGATTTTCACGGGTGCCTTCGTAATCCGGCGCGGATTTCATCGACAGACCGATACGTTTGCGCGGCGCATCCACTTCCATGACGGTAACCGACACGATCTGCCCCGCCTTGACGACTTCACGCGGGTCGGAAACGAATTTGTCCGCCAGTTGTGAAATATGAACAAGCCCGTCCTGATGAACACCGATATCCACGAACGCCCCGAAATTGGTGACGTTGGTAACCGTTCCCTCAAGCTTCATACCGGTCTTGAGGTCCTTGATCTCGTTCACGCCATCGGTAAATTTCGCGGTCTTGAATTCCGGGCGTGGATCGCGACCGGGTTTATCAAGTTCGGCCAGAATGTCGCGGATGGTCGGGACGCCGAACACGTCGTCGGCATAGTCGTCCGGGCGCAGGGTTTTGATGAATGGCGAATCGCCAATCAGGGCTGCCAGTGGCTTGTTGGAACGCGTGCTGATGCGTTCCACCAGTTTATAGGCTTCCGGGTGCACCGCCGATGCATCCAACGGGTTTTCACCGCCGCGGATGCGCAGGAAGCCGGCACATTGTTCGAACGCTTTTGGGCCAAGGCGTTCGACCTTGCGCAAATCGGCACGCGAACGGAACGCGCCATTGATATCGCGATAACCAACGATATTGCGCGCCAGTGTTTCTGAAAGGCCGGCAACACGGGTCAGAAGCGGGATGGACGCGGTATTGAGGTCAACACCCACACCGTTCACGCAATCCTCAACCACGGCATCCAGCGATTTGGCAAGCTTGGTTTCCGATACGTCGTGCTGATACTGACCGACACCGATGGATTTTGGTTCGATCTTCACCAGTTCCGCCAACGGGTCTTGCAGGCGGCGTGCGATGGATACCGCGCCGCGCAGGGACACATCCAGATCGGGGAATTCCTCGGCGGCAAATTGCGATGCGGAATAAATCGATGCGCCGGACTCGTTGACAATGACCTTGGTCGCCTTGAGTGCCGGGAAGCGTTTGAGTAGCTGACCGGCAAGCTCATCGGTTTCACGTGAATAGGTGCCATTGCCAATGGCGATCAGTTCGATCTTGTGGCGTGCGGCAAGGGCCGCCAGCGTATTCAGCGCGCCTTCGACGTCATTGCGCGGCTGGAACGGGTAAACGGTTGCGGTATCAACCATCTTGCCGGTGGCATCAATCACGGCAACCTTGACACCGGTACGCACCCCCGGATCAAGACCCATGGTGGCCTTTTGCCCGGCGGGTGCGGCAAGTAGCAGGTCTTTGAGGTTATCGGCAAAGACCTTGATCGCGTCTTCTTCGGCGCTGTCACGAAGGGTGCCGAACAGGTCAAGTTCGATGGATAGCGACAATTTGACCCGCCAGGTCCAGCGAACCATATCAACCAGCCATTTGTCGGCTGCGCGGCCCCGATCCGCAATACCGACATGGGCGGAAATCATGATCTCGGCCCGGCCCTGCTCGGTACGGGGGCGGTCTTCGTCGGCGGCACCGAGTGTCAGTTTAAGTTGCAGGATGTTTTCGTTACGGCCCCTGAACAGGGCCAGGGCGCGATGCGACGGGCAGGTTTTGATTTTTTCGGAATGCTCGAAATAGTCGGAGAACTTGGCGCCTTCGGCCTGTTTGCCATCGATTACGCTGGCGCTGATTTCGCCGTCATTCCACAAAAGATCACGCAGCTTTGCCACCAGATCGGCATCCTCGGCAAAGCGTTCCATCAGAATCTGACGCGCGCCATCAAGGGCGGCTTTGGTGTCTTCGACGCCTTTTTCGGCATCGACGTATTTTGCGGCTTCGGTTTCCGGATCAAGTGCCGGATTGCCATACAGATCATCCGCCAGCGGCTCCAGCCCGGCTTCGCGGGCGATCTGGGCCTTGGTGCGGCGCTTTTTCTTGTAAGGCAGGTACAAATCTTCAAGGCGGGTTTTGGTGTCTGCCTCGTTGATGGCCTTTTCAAGTTCCGGTGTCAGCTTTTCCTGTTCACGGATGCTTTCAAGCACGCTTGAACGGCGTTCTTCAAGCTCGGTCAGATAGCGCAGGCGTTCTTCCAGCGTACGAAGTTGGGTATCATCAAGGCCGCCGGTTTTTTCTTTGCGGTAGCGGGCAATGAATGGAACGGTGGAGCCCTCATTAAGCATCTCGATGGTGGCAATGACCTGTTCCGGCCGGCATGAAAGTTCTTCGGCGATACGCTGGGGAATTGGACGCATGGTTTCTCCTTGATTTGCTCGTCTGCCTGAAATAGCGGCTTTCGCATACAGGGGAAAGAGCCAGTTTCCGGTATTTGTCCGATGGCATTCCACCGGGGTTTACTGCGCGGAATCCCAACATGCTGAAATCCCATGTATTTTGCGCAATACAGCCAAATCCTGCTGCCGATAACTTGCCCCGGCGGTGCGGGCAGGTTATTTCTGGGCTAACAGATTAATCGGGGTATCCCCGACAAACGGAGAACCAAGGATGGCCGGAAAGTTCCGCGAAACCGTTATTCACGAGGTGCCAAAAGAAAAGGCAGAACCGAAAACCTCGGAAGAAAGGAACGAAGAGATTGCGGGCGCAGACATGGCGCCCGTTCTGTCGCAGGATGCAATCAATGCGCTGGCCGAAGCCAAGGCCGCCAAGGAAGCTGCTGCCAAGGCGCGCGAAATCGGGGGGCCCAAAGGCCCGGAGCCAACCCGCTTTGGCGATTGGGAAAACAAGGGCCGCTGCATCGATTTTTAAGATCGATCTTATGCGTCGGTTACGGATGTCGCCTGATAATGCGTGCGCAATGTGCGGGTGTCGCGTTTCGTCTGGGTCACAAGCCCGGTTGCCTGGATAAGTGCATTTAGCTCACGCAGAACGATTGCGTGGGCCATCCCGAACAATCGGGCGAATGTTTTGCTGTCACGGGCGATATCCTGTCGGGCGGCGACCAGAATTGCCGCCTGAACCGGACTGAGTTCCGGGTTGCCGACCAGGGTGCGTTCGACCAGATGCAGAAAATGTGCTGCATCTGGTGCGTTATCTTTTTCCCGATGATTTTGCAGCGGGGCACTCACGCGGATTTTTCCGCGCGAAATGACACCATGACCGATTTGGATGTCGGTGTGTCGCTTTGATCACCGGCACTGCCAAGCGGCACCAGAACGTTCAGTTCCGGGTAATAGCCCGCCACACTGCCGCGCGGAATGTCATAGGAGACAAACCGGAAATCATCGGCGATCCGTTCGATCCCGAGACGCAGCAAGGTCCGCAAGTCGACCGGGCC
>CBIHMD010000025.1:0-13455 GCA_966210655.1 uncultured Thalassospira sp. | reverse complement strand
ATATCCGCGATAATGTTGCCTGGGGTCCGGGGACACGTGCGGCACAGGCGCTGTCGCGTGCGTGTCGCGCGCGTGCCATGCTGTTTGGCCGTTTCGCACCTTCTATCGAAGATATCGAAGCCCTTGCCGTTCCGGTGCTTCGCCATCGTTTCGGTTTGACTTACGGTGCCCGGGCCGAAGGATTTACCGCCAAAGGCCTGATTACCAACGCGCTGGATCACCTGCAGGAGAAATAGGAATTGGCATTGGCTGCGGTTCACGATCATGTTGCAGCCGCGCGGGCACTGGCGGCCCGATTGCCGCAGCTGATCGATGAAAGCCGTCGCATGGCGATTAGCCTGCGAAGTGGCTTGCACGGCAACCGCAAAGTCGGCCCCGGCAGTGATTTCTGGCAATTCCGTCCCTATATCACCGGTGATCCGACCAACCAGATCGACTGGCGCCGTTCCGCGCGCAGCGATCATACATTCATCCGCCAGACCGAATGGCAGGCAAGCCACAATTATTGGATCTGGCCGGTTCTATCCCCATCCATGTATTGGTCATCGGCACGTGATATCCCGTTCAAGGCCGAACGCACCCTGATCATTTCCATCGCCCTTGCCGATCTGTTGCTACGCAACGGGGAAACGGTCGGAACATTCGATACCGAACGCACCCGTATCACATCCGCCGAACATCTTGAAAAACTTGCCCATGCCATGCTGGCAAGCCCGGGGAACATCACCGACCATGCCGGTGCCATGCATGCCGGTCGCAAACATTCGGTTCTGGTGCTGGGCGATTTTCTGGAATTCGTCGATAGCAATCAATCGCCGGTCCGCGCGATAAAAACCCTTGGTCAGTATCAGAATGACGGTGCGCTGGTGCATGTCCTTGATCCCGCTGAAATCGAGCCCCCCTTTACCGGTCGGGTCAATTTCATGGATACCGACGATCAGATGATTTACCGCAGCGAACGGTTTGAAGACCTTCGGGAAGGTTTCCGGCAACGTGCCAAAACATGGCGTGCCGACATCCACGATGCGGCACGTGAAAATGACTGGCTGTATGATCAGCATGAGACATCGGAAAGTGCCAGCCCGACCCTGCTTGCGCTTTATCAACATCTAAGCGAACGCCAAAGCCAAAGCGGTTCGAACGGGCGCGGTCGTCCGGCAATGAACCGCAACAGCATAACGAGGCCGCGATGAACCTTGCGGCAATCACATTTCTGTATCCTGCGATGCTTGCCGGTTTGCTGGTTCTGCCGATTGTCTGGCTGATCATCCGGTCCGCCCCGCGTGCCCCAAAACAAATCGTGTTTCCGGCTGCACGCCTGCTGCGCGGATTGCGTGCCAACCGGCGCGACATGCAACGCGCACCGATCTGGCAGACCATATTGCGCTGCCTGATCCTGACCATGCTGATTCTCGCTGCATCCCGGCCAGTTCTGAACCGGGCCGAATTTTCGCAGAACGAAGGTGCCGTTCTTGTCATCGCCGATAATAGCTGGTCATCAGCCGCAAACTGGACGGAATATCGGACAGGTCTACGTCAGATCATAAATCAGGCACGACTTGACCTGCGCAGCATCTATATCGCGCAAACCGCCCCCGAGGCGTCAGGCGCAACCACAACCCGGATTCCCGATATCATCGGTCCGGTATCCCCGCATGAGGCCGATGGCTTCATTGATCGCCTGCATCCACGGCCCTGGGCACCCGATTATGCGGCTTTGTCCAATCAGATTGCCGATCATCAATATATGGCCAATTCCATCGGCAGCATTCTGTGGCTGACCGATAATATGGAACAATCCGGCAAGGCCGAACTTGCCAATGATCTGGCAACAATCGCCCCAATTACAGTACTTGGGCCGGATCGGGGCACCCGGATTGCCGTACAATCGCTGATGCGCAACCGGACAGGGCTTGGCATCACCCTGTCCCATCAGACCATCGCGGCCCCGCGCGACATTGTTCTTCTGACCCGCAATGAACGTGGCCGGGTTCTGTTGCGTCACACGGTTAAAGTTGAACCGGCAACAAACAGGACCAAAACCGAAATCCCCCTACCCAGTGACATCACCAATTCGATCCAGTCCGTCGGGATTGAAGGCATTGACTCCGCCGCCACCGTTTTTCAGACCGGTGCCCGCTGGCAACAGCGCAAGGTTGGTGTGATTGTAAGTTCCGGCGATAGCCCGGTCCTGCTGTCAGATCGTTATTTCTTCCTTGATCGGGCAATTTCGCCTTATGCGGATGTGACCTATGCGCCACTTGGAAAACTGCTTGAAAGCGGGATGGATATTCTGGTTGCTGCCGGTCCGATTTCCGGTTTAGGCAGCCAGTATAATGCGCTTGAACGCTGGATCAGGGATGGCGGCATGCTGGTGCGGTTTGCGGGGGACAGCACAACCGAAGTCGAACCGGAATTCCTGCCCGTAACGCTTCGTCTGGGCAACCGTGATTTCGGCGGCTCGATGTCATGGGAAAAACCCAAACATCTTCCGGAATTTCCGGAAACCAGCCCATTTTCCGGCATCACGATCCCCGAGGAAATAACCGTAAACCGCCAACTTCTTGCTGAACCCGATCCGGATATTGTTGCCAAAACCTGGGCACGTCTGACCGACGGCACCCCGCTGATCACCAGCGCGCCGCGCAATGCCGGTCGAATTGTTCTGTTCCACGTTACGCCCTGGGCTGATTGGTCGAACCTTCCTATGTCTGGCCTGTTTGTCGAAATCTGGCAACGTCTTTTGCCCCTCGCAAGCCCAAGCGATCGTTCGGACGCGGAACTGCAAACCAGCCTGCCGCCGCAATCCATCCTCGACGGATTTGGACGTGCCCATCAACCCGATGCAACGATCCTTCCATTACGCACACCCCTGCCGGTTCCCGGCCCGCGGCAGCCGCCCGGCATATATGGCGAAAACGGTCAGGCGGTTGCCCTTAACCTCGGGTCGTTCCTTGAAAATCTGGATCAGCAGATCCGTTGGCCATCTGACGTGGTGACGCGCCAGATAACCGATCAGGATCAAATCGATCTTGCGGCAATGTGCCTGATGGTCGCAATGTTGCTTCTGATACTCGACGGTGTCGCCCTGATCCTCGTACATCACGTCAGTCTAAGACGTACCCGGCGCAGTGATGCTCTGACCTCTGTCCTTATGCTTGCATTTATCGGGGGCGCGGTGGCGGCAATGATCTTCGGGATCAGCAGCACCGCCAAAGCCGTCGAAACGCAGGCTGCTGCCCTGCAGCCGCGTCTTGCCTATCTTAAAACCGATGTTGCCCCGATCGACAGGCTCAGCCAGTCAGGACTTGCCGGCTTGACCGAAGTCTTGCGCAGGCGAAGTGCCGCCGACCTTGCACCGGCAGATGCAATTGATCCCGAAACAGATGATCTCAGTTTTTATCCGCTGATCTACTGGCCACTGGTTGACGGGCAACAACCGTTTTCGGAATTTGCCCAGACACGTATCAATCGATATCTTGATAGTGGCGGAATGATACTGATCGATAGTCGCGACCAGGAGGTCGAACCCGCCCGACTGCGACGTCTGCTCGCCGGTCTGCAAATCCCGGTTCTGGACAAGGCCCCCGGCGATCACATCCTTTTTCGCAGTTTCTATCTGCTGGATCATGCCTATGGGCGTTTTGCCGCACCGCTTTGGCTTGATGCCCGCCCGGATCAGCGGTTGGACGGTGTTGCATCTGTCTTGTTTGGCGGCAATGACTGGGCATCGGCCTGGATGCTAGAAGAAGGCCTCACGCTGGAAAATCGCACGGATGACATTTCCCCGCGACAGCGCGAAATGGCATGGCGGTTCGGTGTCAACCTTGTGATGTACGCGCTTACCGGTAGCTACAAGGGGGATCAGGTCCATTTGCCTGCCATCCTTGAAAGGCTTGGCCGATGAACAGAAACTGGCAGGACTTTCAGATCGCACCGTTACTCGATATCGGGCTGCTTCAGATACTTGCGGTAATCTGTATCGTGGCAATCCTGCTTTTTGCGGTATTTCGCCTGCGTGGCACGATCTGGCGGGCAATCGCCATGGGGATCATGTTGCTTGCACTGATTGCCCCGCAATTTACCGATCAGAACCGCGAAAAGCTAAGTGATATCATCCTTGTGCTGGTGGACCGTTCCAATAGCCAGAATATCGGCAGCCGCACCGACCAAACCGATGCCGCAATCTCGCAGATACGCAACCGTTTCGCCGACGATACAGATATCGAGCTGCGCATTGAAGACGTTCCGGGTGAAACGGATACTCGTATGTTTACCACTCTGGACCGGCTTCTTGGCAGCATCCCGCGTGAAAGACTGGGCGGTGTCGTTATGATTACCGACGGTCAGGTTCATGATATTCCGGCAAGTCTGGATTTGGGCGCACCGCTGCATGTCCTGATCACCGGGCGCGAAAACGAACGTGACCGGCGTTTGCAAATCCGCCAGACTGCCGATTATGGCATTGTTGGCAAGAACGCGGATTTCATGGTCGAAGCCATTGACCGCAGCCTTACCGCCGGAAGCCCCGTATCGGTTCGCATGCTGCACGAAGACGGTAGCGAACGTAACCTGACGCTGCCCGCGAATGAACCGCATCGTGTAACCATTCCCGTCCCGCATGCAGGCCCGGTTATTGCCGAATTGCGAATGGAAGAAAGCCCGGATGAAACAGACCAGACAAACAACCGGCTGATCCTTGAAACAACCGGTGTGCGCGACCGGCTTCGCGTTCTGTTGCTTTCAGGGGAACCGCATCCCGGCGAACGGGCCTGGCGCAACCTGTTGCGTGCTGACCCGGGCGTTGATCTTGTGCATTTCACCATCCTGCGGCCACCGGAAAAAGGCGACGATACCCCGATCAATGAATTGGCCCTGATCCCGTTTCCGATCCGGGATCTGTTTGAAGTTCGCCTGCGTCAGTTTGATCTGATCATTTTTGATCGCTATCAGATGCGGGGGGTCCTGCCGCCCCATTATCTGGAAAAGGTCGTGGATTATGTGAAATGGGGCGGTGCCGCACTTGTTGTCGCCGGGCCGGAATATCTGGGTCCTGACGGGCTCTCAAACACGGTTCTGGGTGATCTGATGCCGGTTCGGGCTACCGGTCGCCTAATTGAACAACCTTTTGTCCCGCAGGTAAACACCGCCGGGCGCATTCATCCGGTTACCGCCCCGATTGCAGGCTCAATCAATACCCCGCCAAAATGGGGGCGCTGGTATCGCCAGATCGAAACCCGCGAAGCCGGCAACGATGTCATGACCCTTCTGACCGGTGCGGATCAATTGCCTTTGTTGTCATTACGCCGTGTCGAGGAAGGCCGGGCCGCCATGTTGAGTTCGGATCAGATGTGGCTGTGGCAACGCGGGCATGATGGCGGCGGGCCGATTGCCGAATTGCTGCGCCGCCTGTCGCACTGGCTGATGAAGGAACCGGCACTTGATGAAAACACCATCACCACCGAACGCAGTGCCGATGGCGAAAGCCTGACCCTGACGTGGCGCAAGATCGGGGCTGCCCCGACAACCGCCACCGGGGCCAATCCGGAAACCGGCGAGTTTGCCCGAACCACATTCGAACGCCAGTCCGACCAGACATGGCAGGCGACATTGCCGATTGCCGAACGGGGATTGATCCGTGTTCAGGCACATGATCAGGATGGCAGCACCCAATCGGCCCTGCATGTTGACAGAGATGTCCTGACCAGCGAACGGCGCAATACCAATTCGACACCCGACCTTTTAAACGATCTGGTGGCTGCCAATGGCGGATATATCGGCCGCATCGAAAAGGGATTACCGGATTTCCGCCGGGTACAGGATGAACGTGTCTGGAACGGCACAAACTGGGCAGGCCTGATGGAAACGGAAAGCTATCGCACCGTCATCGGCGGTATTACAAATCTTTTGCCCCTGCCGGTCGTTGCTGTTCTGCTGGGGCTTATATGCCTGATCGGCTGGCGGGTCGAAAGCAAATAGTCCTAACCGGACGGAAACATGGTTTTGTGGAAATTGCACAATCCACCACGGAATTTTTCCACCAGAAAATCGATGAAAATACGCACCTTGGTCGGCAGATGACGCCGTTCCGGATACACCGCATAAATCCCACCGCTGGCCAGCGAATTATATTCCCTCAGGATTTCGACCAGCGATCCTTTTTGAAGCGCTTCGGCAACGATGAATTCCGGTTCGCGCGCGATGCCAAGCCCCCGGATGGCCGCGAACGAGGTAAAATCACCATTATTGCACGACATGACCGGATTGACCCGGACATTGATCTGGCCTTCGGGCCCTTCGAATTCCCACACATTCGGGCTGGCAATGTTGGTATAGGCCAGCGTCCTGTGGCTCGCCAGCTCTGTCGGGTGTTTGGGTTCGCCATATTCGGCGATATACCCCGGCGATGCCACGACATAGCCGTTAAAATCGGCAAGTTTGCGGGCGATCAGACTGGAATCCTTTAACCGCGTGATGCGGATCGCCATGTCGAACCCCTCGGCAACCAAGTCAACCATATGGTCGGCCAGATGAATGTCGACATGTAATCCGGGATGCAGGCGCATGAATTCGGATACCAGATCGGGCATGTAACGCTGCCCGAATGTCAGGGGGGCCGAAATCCGAAGTGTGCCACGTGGTGTGCCGCGCAAATCGGTCAGGGCATGTTCGGCTGTTTCGATTTCCTCAACCACGCGCGCGCAATGCTGATAAAAAGTTGCCCCCGCATCAGTCAGGCTCAACCGACGTGTCGTGCGATTAAGCAGCCGAATGCCAAGACTGTCTTCAAGCTTGGTGACATGCTTGCTGACGGCGGATTTCGACATGGCAAGCTTGCGCGCAGCACCGGAAAAGCTTTGTTCTTCGACGACACGGGCAAAAACCGTCATTCCATCCAGATTGCCAATCAGCATTGCTTTGCCCCTGTGCGAGTACCGAATAATTGTTGCCTATTTGGAAACAAATTAATGTCATATCCCCCAATTGCGTTCAACGGGGAAATGGCGATGATGGGAACATCAGGTCAGGCCGCACGTAACCGGCATATAATGGGATTGATTGCAAACCGGAGGATACGACAATGGGCCTTTTGGTCGACGGTAAATGGAAAGACCAATGGTATGACACCAAGTCAACCGGCGGAAAGTTCAAACGTCAGGATTCCGCTTTCAGAAACTGGCTGTCGCATGATCACGATGCCGAATTCCCTGCCGAGGCCTGTCGTTATCATCTGTATGTTTCCTATGCCTGCCCATGGGCGCATCGCACACTGATCTTTCGTGCCCTCAAGGGACTGGAAGACATGATTTCGGTCTCGGTTGTGCATTGGCGCATGCTTGAAAACGGTTGGGAATTTTCCCCCGATGACGGATTGCCCGACCATCTTGGCAATCACCGTTTCATGCATCAGATCTATTCTGCAGCAAAACCCGATTATACCGGGCGCGTGACCGTTCCCGTCCTGTGGGACAAGAAAACCGATCGGATTGTCAGCAACGAATCTGCCGACATCATCCGGATGCTGAACACCGCTTTTGATGATCTTGGTGCCAAACCCGGTGACTATTATCCCGAAGATCTGCACACCGAAATCGATGCGATCAATGACCGCGTCTATAACGATGTGAATAACGGTGTCTACAAATCCGGCTTCGCCACCGCACAAGGTGCCTATGAAGATGCCGTCACAACGCTTTTTGGTACGCTCGACTGGCTTGAAGATCATCTATCGACCAATCGCTACCTGACCGGTGATCGATTGACCGAGGCCGACTGGCGGCTATTCACCACCCTGATCCGTTTTGATCCGGTCTATCACGGGCATTTCAAATGCAACCTGAAAATGCTGAAGGACTACCCAAATCTTTGGGCCTATACACGCGAACTTTATCAGGTCCCCGGCATCAAACAGACCGTATTCTTTGACCATATCAAGGGTCACTATTACGAAAGCCACCTGATGATCAACCCGACGGGTATCGTGCCCAAGGGACCAGTCCTTAGTCTTGAACTGCCCCATGGCCGGGATAGACAGTTTGCCGGATAGGTAGTACGCCCTGCCCGACTTGCCGACTGACAAAAACCCGCCCAAACAAAAACCCCGCAGAAGTTTTGCGGGGTTTTTGCGTTCCGGAAACCGGAAATTCTTAGTTCAGGCGACCTTTGATTTCCGCGATCGCATTATCGACAAGCTCGTCTGCCTTTGCGGCGGTAACCTTTTCGGAAACCAGTGCAAGCGTTGCCTGTGCCGCGATTTCGGCCACACGGGCACGAACTTCGGCAATGGCCTGGGTTTCGAGATTGGCAATACGGTCCATGGCCTGCTGTTCACGACGCTTGAGCGACGCTTTCAGTTCAGCCTGGGCGTTCTCCAGCATGCGGTCGGCTTCCGCCTTGGCATGGGCGCGGATTTCATCCGCTTCCTTCAATGCTTCGCGCTGTTTGGCCTGATATTTGGCCAGAAGCTCCTGAGCTTCTTCACGCAGGCGCTGTGCTTCATCAAGCTCTTCCGAGATTTTCTGCGCACGCTTGTCGAGTGCGCCGGAAATACCCTTAACAGCCTTGAAGCCGCCGAAACCGGCAACCAGCAAGAAGGAAAGCGTGGTCCAGGTGTAGGGATCGGTAAGGAACGTAACCTCATGCGGGGTTGCCATCTTCTTACTCTCCTACGATCGCCGAAACGGCCTTATCGGCAGTTTTGGCCTGAACCTTGACACCGATAAGCTTGTCGGTTGCGTCACGGGCGATTTCGGATGCGGCTTCTGCCACACCTTTCATTGCGTCGTCTTTCGCACCGGCAATTGCCTTTTCGGCATCAGCGGTCTTTTTCGACAGCTTCTTGACCAGCGCTTCGGTTTTCGCAGCATGCTCTGCAGCTGATTTTTCCGTTGCTTCGCGAATGTCAGCCTGTGCGGCATCACGAGCTTCTGCCAAGGCAGCCTCGTACTTCGCGATGGCGGCATCGGTTTCGTCTTTCAACGCCCGTGCCTTGCCAAGGTTGTCTTCAATGGTCTTGTGACGGCGTTCCAGAACTTCACCGACTTTCGGCAGTGCTACTTTCGACATCAGGAAATACAGGATGCCAAAAATAACGAACAGCCAGAAAATCTGTTCCGAGAACGTCGCAATATCAAACTGCGGCATAGCCTACTCCCGAATTCAACGACACCGGCGAGGGGTATCCTCGCCGGGCCGAGTATTCGCGCAAAAGGCGCCGATTAGCCGAACAGAACGATCAGCGCAACGACGAGTGCGAACAGTGCAATAGCTTCGGTAACGGCAAAGCCGATCCAGCCATACAGTTCAACGTCACCTTTTGCAGCCGGGTTACGGCCAACAGTCGCAATCAGGCTCGACCAGATGTTACCAACCCCGATACCGGCACCAATCATGCCAATAGCAGCCAGGCCAGCACCGATCATCTTAGCAGCATCGAGTTCCATAACTTCACCCTTTCGAATTTCTTAAAGGCAATCAGAAGAGATCACACCGGTCCACTAGCATTAGTGCATGTGGATTGCATCATGGAGATAGATGCAGGTGAGAATGGTGTAGACATAAGCCTGAAGCGCAGCAATACCGAACTCCAGAACCGTAATCCCCGTCAGAAGAGCAAACGGAAGGACGCCGAAGATGCCGATCAGGCCGACGAACCCGCCAATCACTTTCAGCATGATGTGTCCGACGGTCATATTCGCAAACAGTCGGATCGCCAGGCTGAACGGACGAGAGAAATAGGAGATGATTTCAATCGGGATCAGAATGAAGGCCGTTGCAATCGGCGCACCTTCCGGGAAGAACATCCGGAAATAATGCGTACCGTGGCGAACGAAGCCGATAATGGTCACACCGATAAAGATCACCAGAGCCATCGCAAAGGTAACAGCGATATGGCTCGTAAACGTAAAGCTGTGCGGGATCATGCCAAGCAGATTCCCGAACAGAACAAACATAAACAGGGTGAAAACGAACGGGAAGTACTTGCGACCCGCAGTTCCCACGTTATCTTTCAACATATTGGCGACGAATTCATACATCACCTCGGCGGCACCCTGCCAACGGCCAGGTACCAATGCCCCGCGACGCATGCTGAGCGTCATGAAGCCCGTTACGAGAACGGCTGCGATCACCATCCAAAGTGCGGAGTTGGTGAAGGAAACATCAACGCCAGCAACCGAAAGCTCGGCCAAGGGCTTGATTTCAAACTGCTCTAGCGGTCCAGCCACCGTAATCCTCGCTCAATCTTTTGAGGGCCAAGGCTAATCCTTGTCCCCCTGCTTGCGCTCCCCTATCGCGCGTCCAAGTCCGACTGCACTGTCGAATCCTTTGGCCACCCGATAAGCGTTAAGACCACCGGCACCTGCTCCGAGAAATACAAACAGAACAAGCAGCCAGGGCGTCGTACCAAGCACCCGATCCAGCGCCCAGCCAATCAATAGTCCACCAAGAACAGCAGCGATCATGTCCGCCGAAATTCTCATTCCTAATGCCATCCCTTGGGATGGTTTGCCAGTCGCCCGGTTCGGGCTGTGCGTTTCCTCACGCTTGTTTGTTACAGCCGCCAACTTGCTTTCAAGCTCTGCTAATGAAGCGCGATCTTTATCATCGCTCATTGTCGTGAACCCCGCTGTGGCAGCCTTGCAAACGTCGCAAGGAAATGCGCGGGCAACATACTTAGCGCCCCATAGGCTGTCAAGCCGTAAAACCCCACCTTGCCGGGGGCTCGAAATTGCCATTAAGCATTTGTTTTATAATAACTTTACCATCGAAATGTGTGATCATTCACATTTGACGTTAGGCGATAGTCGCACCCGCATTTATCAGAGATTTCTATAAACACCCGCTTGCAACCGGCGGTTTCCCTTGGTTCCTGCCCCGTTGAACCGCTGAATTGGCCTTCTGTGTAACCAGTGTGAATTCAATCGCTTTTTATTGATTTCCGCCTTTTGCCGCGTGTTTTGGCACCAGTATCCCGCCCAAGGTCCGATACGGGTTGGAACACGCAGCCGTCAGCCATGCCGATTCATCGCAAAAGCGCCGATCAGGGATCACTTCGGCAAAGTAACCGACAAACGGCGTTGTCCATCCTGCTGCTGCCAGCCGCTTTCCGCAGACGATGCCAGCATCCAGTCAAACTTGTGAAACAGCGTCCAGACAGCCGCCAATGTATTATCTGCAATCTGGTTCATGTCGATCGGCTGTTTATGCAGGATCTCGTCCCGCAATCGCACCGATATATCCCCAAACGATGTCTTGCCATCAAACAGCGCCAAAAGCCGCGCCAGATCCGGCCCGCCTGTCAGATCGACCGCATTGCCGGTTCCATCCGCAAGCACAATCGGCCTGCCCGCATTGCCCACGAGATCGTCAAAGAAACTGTCAGAAGGGGCGACAAAGAACCACGGGCACAAAGCACGATCCGGTATTGCCGTTGTTGGCGCCGCACGTTTGGCATCGGGACGCGTAAGATAAAAGGCATGCAGCGGCATCGCCCCGCTATAGCGTTCACAAAATGCCTGCTGGTCACGAAGAGACAACGCCATCAGATTGTGCAGGATTTTCGGATCGGTAACGTGATTATCAATGCTGTAATGAGCCTTGCCGGTGCCACCAAAACCGAAAAACCCGGTAAAGGCCACAACCTCAAGCCCGGCCGAGGCTGCAAAATCATAAACCCCGTTGACGTCATAGGCACATTCAACCGGATGCAGCAGCAGATCGACAATCTCGGGATCGTTTTCAAGCAATCCTTTGATAAAGCCCGGACCGCCGCCCATTTTAAGCAGCATGTTGCCTTCGGGCAGGGCCGAAAGAAGGCTTCGGGTCATGGCAAGTTGTTCGTCAAGTGTCTTGCCCGGCAGAAGCGGTGCAACCATCTTGCGCCACTCGGTCACGGCAAGGCGGCCATGTTCCCCATACAGCATCGCGCCAATGCACCCATCATCGGTCAGAACCGACACCAGATCACGAAGTCCTTCTTCGGGGACCTCAAGGTGATGCAACACACCGGCGCAATTGATGTAGTCGAACTTCTCCGGTGCGGTCGCGGCAAACTCGCCAATCGTTGCATTCACATAGGTGACGTTGGTTAAGCCGCGTACCTCGGAGCGCGCACGCGCCACCTTAGTGCTGGCACTTGATGGTTCAAGATAGGTGACCTGCCCACCGCAATCGCGCAGCTGTTCCGCCAGCCAGACAAGACTGTCACCGGTTCCCCCGCCGGCAACAAGCGCGCGAAAACCGGCATCAATCTTTTTGCGACCACCAAATCCGTAATGATTGACCCGGGAAAGGGTATCCATCGGCGGCATCAGCAACCGGTCCTTTTCCTCCTGCGGATCGCGCATGGGATAAGGAAACTGTTCGTATAACGCACTGACTTCTTTGGACATTCTGCACACTTTTCCCGGTTGGAGTGTCTCGCCAAGCCTCCCTCTTAACCCAAAGACAGAACCTAACGAAACCCCAATACAGGAAAAATGATCAGTTGGTGAAATCGAGCTCTTTTTGCTCTTTCTGGGAATAGACCTCAGCCTGGCGCAAATCGACCGACACCAGCGACGAAACGCCACGTTCGGCCATGGTCACCCCAAACAGGCGGTTCATGCGGGCCATGGTCATGCGATGGTGGGTAATCACAAGGAAGCGAGTATTGGCGTGACGGCCAATGGCTTCAAGCAATTTACAGAACCGGTCGACGTTGGCGTCATCAAGTGGCGCGTCAACTTCATCAAGCACGCAAATCGGTGCCGGGTTGGTCAGGAACACCGCAAACAGAAGCGCAACCGCGGTCAATGCCTGCTCGCCACCGGAAAGCAACGAAAGGTGCTGCAATTTCTTGCCCGGTGGGGACGCCATGATCTCAAGCCCGGCTTCCAGCGGATCATCCGCATCGGTCAGCATCAGATGCGCGCCACCGCCACCAAACAGACGCACAAACAACTGCTGGAAATGCTTGTCGACTTCGTCAAATGCTGCTTTCAGGCGGTTGCGTGCTTCGCGGTTCAGCTGGTTGATACCATTGCGCAATTTTTCGATGGCCGCGACCAGGTCATCGCGTTCGGAAACTAGCGTGTCTTTCTGTTCTTCCATCTCGGCCAGTTCGACCTCGGCCCGCAGGTTAACCGCGCCAAGATTTTCGCGTTCGCGCGACTGGCGCTGCAAACGGGCTTCGATATCGTCTTCGGATGACAATTCCTTGGTCTGGTCAATTTCGGCCAGTTCAACAAGCTGATCGGGGGTGGCATTCACCCGTTCGCGAATGCGTTCGATCAAATCGCGGCGATGCTGCTCTGCCTGCTCCAGGAGGGCTTCACACCGAACCCGGCCTTCGCGGGCCTCGGCCAGTTTCTGTTCCGCTTCCTTAAGGTTCTGATCCGCTTCGCGCTGGGCGTTTTCGGCACGCACCAATTCGTCTGCCGCATCCTTGCGTGCCTGATCGGCAATTTCGATCCG
>CBIHMD010000024.1:0-13661 GCA_966210655.1 uncultured Thalassospira sp. | reverse complement strand
AGACTGGCTGCCCATGATAATGCCGATGACCGGGCGTTGATCGCTCATGCTGGCGGCTCCGTTTGTCGCACGTTATCAGAAGGCCCGCATTATAGGCAGGAAGGGTGATCATGCAAGTCTGCCGGTTGCCTGATATGGCACTGTTTCCAGGATAATTTTGCAACGCTTTGTCTGTTGTGGGCAGGTAGCCATAAGGGTAGGTATCTTATCCTTGTTTACAGTTGATAATTTAAGTGAAGTATAAGTATTTTGGGTTTATAGTTGATCACATCAATTTTTATCTCTGTGCAGGTAGCATAAGAGAGGGCAGACATGAAAGTCACGAGACCCGGTTCCGCGACACCATCATCGATGGGGGCGGGCGATGGACGGTATCCATCCAATCCTTATGCCGCGTACACCTATGGCAGGCCGGTGCGCAAAAAAGGTGCGCCTGATCCCGAACAGCATCAGATTGATATCGTCAATCGCGATATTCTGAGCGCGGAGCCTCCTGTTCCGGCCAACATTCATGACATCGCGGATGTTCTTGGCATCCCTGACGTGGAGGTGACGCCGGCCGTTGAGAAGGCGATTGCGCGGCTGATGCTGCGTGTTAACGGCCTGACTGAAAATCTTGCGGAGCTGCAACGGCATCAGATTGAATTGACCCGTGCAGAGGGACGTGACCCGTTTACCGGCGCGCTAAGCCGGACCAGTTTCATGCAGATTGTCGAAAACGAGATGGCGCTGGTCGGGTCGGACCGGACAACGCGCGCGCTTGTGTTGTGCGAGATTTCAAATCTTGATGATGTTTTGCAGCGTCATGGCCATGGCTGCAAGGAAGGGGTGTTTACCTTCCTGTACCGGACAATTACCGAATTCATCATGTCGCCTCATCAGGTCGGTTATCTTGGCTGCAATGACTTTATCGCGCTGCTTTACAACATGGACGAGCAGGATGTCTGGCAACGTGCCGATGCCGTTACCCGGCGTTTGAAAAAGCATCCCTTTTTCTGGAATGGCAAATACATCACCATCATTCCGGTGTTTGGCATTTATCATGTCAAAGCGGGTGAAACCGCCCACGAGGCACTGGTATCTGTGGATTATGCCCTGCGTGCCGAGAAAGAAATGAAATCAGCACAACTGCAACGTATCCCAAGCGGGCTTTGATATTGCCGCCCATCTTGTCTGCTACCGCAGTGCTATATTTGGTCCGCAACGGGTGTACGTCACAAACCGGCACATTGTTTTTCAGGCAATAATATCGGGGACGAGCTGCGACTCGAGATACAAAATCTCGTCCTTGAGCGCCAGCTTGCGCTTTTTCATGCGTCCCAGACGCAACTGATCGTGATGGACCCCGTGGGCCAGTTGTTCGATTGCGATATCGAGATCACGATGTTCCTCGCGCAGAAACAGCAGTCTTTTTTCAACCGCGATCTGATTGATTTCGTCCATTTTTGATCCAGCTTGGTTAGCGACGCGAAGAGCCTGTAATACTATCAGAATTCGGGTTGGCAACCCATATGATTTGTAATCGGCTTTATGATTTGGATCGGACAGGACGGAGGATACGGATGCGGATCGGAATTCTGACCAGCGGAGGCGATTGTGCGGGCCTGAATGCAGTTATTTTGGCGGTCGTGCGGCGCGCAGTGCTTGGTTATGGCTGGGACGTGGTTGGCATCCGGCAGGGCACACATGGTTTGATGCAGGATCCGCCGCAGGCGATTGATCTGAATGGCCATGTCAATAATGACGGAATGCTGCGCCTTGGCGGTACGATTCTCGGCACCGTCAACAAGGGCGACCCGTTCCATTATCCGATGCCCGATGGCAGTTTTGCCGACCGTTCGGCCGAGGTGATCGCCGGGTATCACAAGCTTGGCCTGGATGCGCTGATCGGGGTTGGCGGGGATGGCAGCATGGCGATCCTGCACCGGTTGGCCGAAATGGGTGGCATCAATCTGGTGGGGATTCCCAAAACCATCGATAACGACCTAGCGCTGACGGAATATTCCGTGGGCTTTACCACGGCGGTCAACGTTGCGGTCGAGGCACTTGACCGGTTGCAGCCAACGGCCGCATCGCATGACCGTATCATGATCCTTGAGGTCATGGGGCGCGATGCCGGGCATATTGCACTGTTTGCCGGGGTTGCCGGCGGTGCGGATGCGATCCTGATCCCGGAAATGGATTACGATCTTGATGCCCTGACCGAGCATTGCCGGAACATTCGCAAGCGCGGGCGCAATCATGCACTGGTGATCGTTGCCGAGGCGGTCAAGCGTGATGACGGTGCGGCGGTGACGCAAGGCGATGATGGCCAGAAAATACGTTATGGCGGGATCGGCCATTGGCTGGCCGATGAACTGGGCGCGCGGACCGGATGGGAGACCCGCGTGACAGTGCTGGGGCATGTGCAGCGCGGCGGGATACCATCGCCGCGCGACAGGGTGATTGCATCGGCCTTCGGGGTTCATGCGGTTGATCTGATTGCTCAGCAGAGTTTTGACCGGGTTGTGGCATGGTCAAAACGTAAAGTGATTGATGTTGCGATGGCCGATGTGA
Organism: uncultured Thalassospira sp.; assembly: GCA_966210655.1. Taxonomy (GTDB): domain Bacteria; phylum Pseudomonadota; class Alphaproteobacteria; order Rhodospirillales; family Thalassospiraceae; genus Thalassospira. The sequence continues at coordinate 11,105 of CBIHMD010000024.1, read as the reverse complement.
TTGTCGGCCCGCGGCTTGTCGATACCAATGGAACCATGGTATCGACCGCAAAGGGGCTTGGTGCCTATATCGGCCATCCTCCCAAAACGGTTCGCACGGCTAAAACGGTCTGATCAACAGGCCGCATTTACATAAAAACTGACAGGTTGGATATGAAGGCTGAGGAAGTCTGGATCTTTACGGTCGAGATGTATGGACGGGACGGTGTTGCGCCGTTGTGTCTTGAATTGCAGGAACGATGTGATCTGGATGTGAACATGCTTTTGTTCATGTTCTATCTTGGCCAGAAGGGGCTGGCACCACATAGCATATCCGCCCTTGAAAACGCGGTCCGGGACTGGCGTGAACGGGTGATTGTACCGTTGCGCAATACCCGCCGCTTTTTGCGCAATGCCGATTGGGACAGTGCGCAAAAGCTTCGTGCCAAGGTCAAGAATGACGAACTAAGTGCCGAACGGATCGAGCAGGAATTGCTGTGTGATGCGGTCGAAACCATTCAGGCCGGTGATCCGATGGCCCCGGCACGGGCTTATTTGTCGCCAACCCGCTTTGATCTTAGTCAGCCGGAATGTGATGCATCGCTAAAGCAATTGATACAGGCGATGGGGCTGGTTTGATTTTTCAATCCTGAAAGTTTTTCAGTGCGCGTTTTTGAGCGGCGATACGGAACGGGGCATTGGCCGCCCCGTATCCGGCATAACCACCTTTGCGCTGAACAATTTCGAAGAAAAAGCCTTCACCATAATTGCGGCTGAAGATTTGGAAGAACTCGCCATTTTCGTCGCGGTCATAAAGTATCTGGTTTGACCGCAACGTATCGACAAACTCCCCGGGAAGATCGAAACGTGCCGCCAGATCGTCATAGTAGTTTTCGGATATCTCGAGCGGGTGGAAGCCTTTGGTGCGCAATATTTGCGCCGTGGTAAAGATATCGCGGCTGGCAAATGCGATGTGCTGAACAGCCGAGCCGAAGCTTTCTGCGATAAAATGCCCGGCGAGAGTTTTACGGCTTTCAGCACCGTTCAACGTGATGCGGAGCGACCCGGTGCCATTTTCAATCACCTGACTGCGGACCAGTCCAGCCGGGTCGACAACCTCGACCATTGGCATCTTCGCCGTGTTGAAAATCGAGGTGTAAAACAGAATCCAGGTCAGCATTTCCTCGTAATTCATCGTTTGGGCGATGTGATCGACTGCTTCCAGACAAGCGTCTTCCCGGTGCTTCGCATCGGCATGCGTCGCAAATTCGGTTTCCCATACCCGGGCAAGATCGGTGTCCTTATCAAGAAAATGCATCAACCCGCCCCCGACACCGCGGATGGCTGGAATACGAAGTTCACCGGGATGGACAGGTTGTTCGAAAAGAGTGGCACCCAAGGCTTTGGCCCGTTCAACGGTGGAACGGGCATTACTGACCCTAAGGCCGATATCGCAAATTGAAGTGCCATGCATGATATAGGCCGCATGGGCAAAGCCATCTGCTTCGGTATTGATCAGCAGATTGATATCACCTTGTCGCCAAAGCTCGACATCCTTGGAAATATGTTGGGCAGATCGGGTGAAACCGAGCATGCGGAAAATTCGACCTAATTCCTCGGCTTCTTTTTCGTTGGCGGTGAATTCAATAAATTCAATACCGTCTACATCGATACGATCTGCGATATCCGGTGTTTCAATTCTGATATTCGGGGTGCGACGGCGCACTTGGTCCATCAGATAAACCAGCGATCGTTTCCCATCGACAGCAATGGCCTTGGGCGATCCGCCCCGGAACTGGTCATTGAATATTTCAAGTGACAGGGGACCATCATAGCCTGTTGCGGCAACGGCTTGCATGAAATCGACAACCGGCAAATCTCCCTCGCCGGGCATGTTGCGGTAATGGCGGCTCCATTGCAGAAGGTCCATATCCATTTTTGGGGCATCGGCCAACTGGACAAAGAAAATCTTCTCGCCGGGAATTGAGGTAATCGAATTGATATCGGTGCCGCGTGCCAGGGTATGGAAACTGTCAAGAATGATGCCGATATTTTCGTGATTTGCCCGTCGGACAATTTCCCAGGCATCACGATGGTCGTTGATGTGCCGCCCCCATGCCAGTGCCTCATATCCGATACGCAAACCACGTTTTTTCGCTCTTTCGCCAAGCTCACGCAAATCGTTTGCTGCCCGGTCAATGCCACCCAGCGATACCGGCGATACGTTCGAACAGACCAGCATCAGGTCGGTGCCGAGTTCTTCCATAAGGTCGAATTTGCGTTCTGCACGATCAAAGGCCCGTTTGCGGTGTTCATCAGGCATACCTTCGAAGTCGCGAAACGGCTGGAACATGAAAATTTCCAGATTGTGGTCGCGTATCATTTTCGCGACTTCGGACGGTGATCCGTCAAATGTCAGGAAATCGGTTTCGAAAATCTCGATGCCATCAAACCCGGCGCTGGCAATAGCATGAAGTTTTTCACCAAGGTCGCCACTGATCGATACGGTTGCGATGGAAGTTTTCATGCTGATGTATCCTCATCGTCAGGCCAAAGTCCAAGATGACGCATCTGGAATTCAAGCTGGGCGTTGGCCATATCCTGTCCGGTCTGGATCTTCAGGCCTCGTTGTACAGCATTGCGCAATAACTCTGTTTCTGCCGGTTTTGTGACAACATCGGCAATGATACCGGCATCCGCGACGACGGTGGGATCAAAAGGCAGGGGATCATGGCTTTGCATTCCCAAGGGGGTTGCATTGATTGCGATCCCGACTTTTTTGTCTGGCGGAAGTGCCGTTCGGATATCAACGGCAGGATATTCCTGACGCAGTTTGGCTGTGACAAAGTCCTGCCGGGTCTGATCGGCTTCAATCAGATACAGGGTTGAAATGCCAGCAGCACAAAGTGCATCTGAAATAGCCGCTCCGGCACCACCACCGCCACCGACCAGCAGAACAGTTTGCCCTTCAAGTTTGATACCGTTGCGGCGCAGGGCTTCGTTCATGGCCAATCCGTCGGTCATGTCGCCGATCAGGCGCCCATCGGACATGCGGCGGACAATATTGACCGATCCGGACCTTTGGGCACGACCGGTCAATTCGTCAACCGTTCGGAATGCCGCCTGTTTATGCGGTACTGTCACAGAAAATCCGCCGCAATTCTGCCAGGTCCGTAACACCCGGAAAAAGCTGTCGACTGCCGACGGGGCGACTTCCAGTGCAAACATGACGGCATCGATAGCCTGGTCATCAAACCAGCGATTGATCGTTGGTGGTGTGCTGACCTGTGCTACCGGATGGCCGAACAAAGGGTAGCAGATCGTATTGCCGGTGATCGGACGGACATAGGCGGTCATCGGGGTTCCATTCGTTTGCGCCAGCAATCCTGCAGCCATCCCTTAAGCGGTGTTTGTGACAGGATCATCAGGATAAGAGAAACCGACAGGACCAAAGAAATCGGGTGGGAAACGAAGTTCCACAGGAATGTCGATATATCCCCCCGTGCGCCGAGCATTGCCCGGCGATAGTTGGTATCCATCATCGGGCCAAGGATCACACCAAGGATTACCGGCCCGACCTGAAAACCGTAAACCTTCAGGAAATAGCCGATCACACCGAACAAAAGCATCCAGTAAATATGTACGGGATTGTTCTGGATTGCATAGGTTCCAACGGCGGAAAGCACGATGATCAAGGGGATCAGAATGGCTTTGGGGCATTCGACGATTTTTGTGAAAATCTTGATCCCGGTCAGGCCGAAAATCAGCAGGAATATATTGGCAAGGGTCCGATTGCCGACGGTAAACCAGAACAGATGCGGCGTTTCGATGAGCATTAGCGGACCGGGTTTCAGCCCGTGAATGAACAATGCGCCAATGATGACCGCTGTTACTGCATCCCCCGGGATGCCAAGGGTCAGCATGGGGATGAAGGCACCACCGACTGCAGCGTTATTTGCTGTTTCTGGTGCAACCAGCCCTTCCTTGCACCCTTTGCCAAACGGGATTTCCGGGTTTTTGGTCGAACGTTTGGCGTGGTCATAAGCCAGAAGTGCCGCAATATCGCCACCGGTGCCGGGCAGTGCGCCGATGATTGTGCCAATACCCGATGTTCGCAAAGCCAGCCAGAAATAGCGTTTGATATCCGAGAATTTCGGAATGATCCGGTCGATCTTTTGTTTAACGGCCTTGAGGTCCAGATTGTGCAATTGCACGAGGGCCTCGGCGACACCGAAAAAGCCGATCATTGCGGCAACATAAGGAATTCCGCCCATCAGGGTGATCGAGTCAAAGGTGAAACGCCCCTGTGCGGTCATGGGGTCAAGTCCGACCATGCCGATCAGAACGCCCAGTGCGCCCGAGAAAACACCTTTGGCAAAGCTTTCCCCCGACAGAGTTCCGACAAGCAAAATGCCGATCAGCCCGAGAAGAAGATAGTCGCGGGAATTGAACAGAATGGCGAAATCGGAAATGACCGGTGCAAACAGGGCTAGCGCCAGAATGCCGATAAATCCACCCATGACAGACATGACAGTTGTCAGGCCAATGGCTTCACCGGCTTCGCCGCGCTGGGCCATGGGGTAGCCTTCAAGTGCGGTTGCAATTGCACTGGGAGCACCCGGAATGTTCAGCAAGATTGCGGTTCGCGATCCGCCATAAACACCGCCGACAAAAACACCTGCAATAAGCGCAAGGGCTTCGTTGACCGGCCATTTGAAGGTGAATGAAATCAGGATCGATGTTGCCATTGTAACGGAAAGCCCGGGAATGGCCCCGACATAGATACCGGCCAAAGTCCCGAGACCAGTCAGGCATAATAGCCAAGGGTCGAGCCAGGAAATCGCGAAATTACCAAGAATTTCCATGATTTATACCAACCCTCTCAGCCATTCTCCCTGCGGCAGGACGACCTGAAAAACCACCCGGAAAACGAAATAGATCGCAAGCAGTGAAACGATGGCGACACTGGCCGAAACCAGAATGTTTTTTCCCCACAGATAGGCGAAAGAAACAAACAGGAACAAGCCGGAACTCGTGATAAACCCAAGCCACGGCATGCTGACCAGATACAGTAGGATCAGGCCAAGCATCAGGATATGTCGTAGTGGCAGCACATCGCGGAAAAACAGTTTGAGTTCAGCAGTGAAGCGTTTGCCCGGAATGGCTCCGGGTGCTGTGCGACAAAGGATAATCAATGCCGATACAAGCATGGTGCCCGCAGCAAGCATCGGAAAGACCCCGGCGCTTGTCAGGCTTTTGAAACCTGAAATTTCATAGGCCTGCCAAAGGGCTCCGACGCTGAAAACGGAAATAAGAATGGCAAAGACAAGCTCCGCCGGACGATCTTTATGTTGATCGCTGGACATGATGCATTCCCCGGATCTGAAAACAGGCTAGCCCGGCGCAGGAAAAGTTGCGCCGGGCTGTGTGACCTTAGGGGCGTGCAATGCCCAGTTCTTCAGGACTTACCTGTGCTGCACCGGTATCCTGCAATACCCATGACGTAACCTGCTGCCATTTTTTGAGGAATGCGTCGGCTTCGTCACCGGAAATGTTCATCATGACGTTGCCGCGATTGGCCATCAGGGTTGTGAACTGTTCGTTTGCTGCTGCCTTGGCAAAGGCATCAACCAGGGTCGCCTTGATTTCGTCGGAAATATCACGTTTGACAAAAACACCATAGAACGGCCCCCACGGAAGGTATTTTTCCATACCGGGAATGGCATCGGTGATTGCCGGAACGCCCGGTAATGCATCAACAGGCTCGGTGTTTACCACGGCCAGTGCCCGTATCTTGCCTGCCTTGATCTGCTCAGCAGCGGCAGAAATACCAGCAGGCATAAAATCAACTTCACCACCCAGCATCGCGGTCAGGCCGGGGCCTTCACCGTCGAACGGAATACCAACCACTTCGAAGTCGGTCGAATTCTTGATCAATGCGCCAACGGTGCTTGGCAAGCCGCCGGGGCCGGTCGATCCCATAACCACATTGCCCGGATTGGCTTTGATGTCTGTCATCAGGTCTTCCATCGTCTGGTATTTGGAGTCCTGCGGGACGGTGATGACAGCAACGCCACGACCAAGAATATTGACCGGATAGAATTGGGAATAATCGAGATTGGTAATCCCCATTACAGGGTGCAGTTGCGGGTTCTCAGCCCCGTAAAGAATTGTATAGCCGTCGGACGGGGCGGCATTCACAAATGACGTCGACAATGCACCGGCACCGCCGGACTTGTTCAGGACCACAATCGGCTTGCCCAGAGCTTCTTCTGCTGCCGGGGTTACAGCACGTGCGACTACATCGGTTGCGCCGCCAGCTCCCCACATGACAACACCGAGAATTTCGCGTTCCGGATAATCTGCGGCAAAGGCAGCACCAGACATCAGAGAAAGAGCGGTAACCGCCCCGAGAATAGTACGGATCATGATATTCCTCCCTCGGCAAGGTTTTGCCGAAATTCTTATTGTTAACGATCAGCTTTGATCTCTTGTGCGGGTAAGCCGTAAAGTCCGTCGGTTACGTCACAGTTGAGATTTATTAGAGTTTGACAATGGTAGTTGATTAACGCAAATACCATTTTGTCGATTAAAGATAACTTTATGTTATGTTTAATCGCAGTCTGGTCAAACACAAATCGCGGTAAAGACGGTGACGAAACGATCTGAAACCACTTTGACCTTGCGACAAATCGAAGTCATGCGGGCGGTAATGATTTCGGGATCGATTACCGGGGCCTCGAAAATCCTGAATGTGTCGCAGCCCGGGATTTCACGCACGATGAAACATCTGGAAAACTCGCTGGGTGTTGCGCTGTTTACCCGCAATGGCGGTCGATATGTCCCAACGGTTGCAGCGCAGCAGGTTTTCATGCAGATGCAGGAAATCGATAAGAAACTGCGCGATCTGAACTTTTCGATCAGCCAGCTTGAACGTGGTCATGGCGTACATATTTCGCTGGCGTCAGTGCCGAGTATTGCTCATGTGATGGTGCCCCGTGCGGCGGCGCGGCTAAAGGCAAAGTATCCCGATATTCGCATGAATATCGAAATCCTGAAAATCGAAGAGGCGATCGATTTCCTGTTGCTGGGCAAGGGAGATTTCGTCTGCATGAGTTACCGCTTTGACCATCCGTCGATCACTTTCGAACCGCTGGCCAAGGGGAACCTTGTCTGTGTTTGCCATCCGGATCATCCGTTGGCGCAATTTGACAGGGTTTCAGCCGTTCAAATTGCCTGTCATCCCTTGATTGGTATTGATCCGAATGATCCTTACGGCAAGGTTCTGGCGCAGATATTCGAAACACAGCAACTGGCATACAATATTGAAATTCGCGCGCGTTTTGGAACCACGGTACTGGGGCTTGTGCGTCAGAACCTTGGTGTTGCGGTACTTGACTGCTTTACTGTCGACGGGCTTGAAGCCCGTGCTGATGATTTGCGGGTTATTCCGATCATTGAGGAAACAACGTTTTCGACCTGGATCGCGCGGCGCGACGATATCGAGATTTCAAGTTTCGCCCAGACTTTCATTGATCTTTTGCGCAACGTTATGAAGGCGCGAATGGCGACCATGAACGAAAAATAATCGAATTAGTTGCCTGATCGGGGTTTGCCGGTGACCGGGATGTGGTTTTCGGCATCCGTATCGCCCCAGCGCGCCGTTTCCGGAAGATCAATATCAAACAGATCGAGAATCCGGCCGCAGCTTTGCGTGACCATTTCATCAAGCGATTGCGGCCGTGCATAGAAGGCCGGGACCGGGGGGGCGATGATCGCGCCGTTTTCTGTGGCCAGTGCCATATTGCGGATATGGCCGGCATGCAGGGGCGTTTCACGCGCCATCAGCACCAGCCGACGGCGTTCTTTGAGCATCACATCGGCGGCACGGGCGATCAGATTGTCTGCGACTCCGCTTGCGACCTCGGCCAGGGACTTCATCGAGCAGGGGGCGATGATCATGCCGCGTGCGCGGAACGAACCCGATGCGATCGATGCGCCGATATCCGCATTATCATGGATGACGTCTGCCATCTCCTTGATATCGCGGATTTTAAAATCGGTTTCATAGGCGATTGTGCGCTCTGCCGCCTTCGAAAGGATCAGGTGAGTCTCGATTGGCGAATTTTTCAGCAACTGTAAAAAACGGATGCCGTAAATCACCCCGGACGCGCCGGTTATGCCAATGATAAGTCGATCCTTTTGAGACATTTTATGTGTTATCCGGGTCACCATTTGAACGATTACGTCGTCGAAAGACTGGAAATCATATTACAGAATTACTACCATCAATGTGTGGGCAATGTCAGAATTGAGGAGTAGGCGAATGAGTGTTCAATCCCATGTCGAAGCTCTTACTGCCAAACATGCTGCACTTGAGCAGGAACTCCACTACGAGCAGCGCCGCCCGGCGCCAGACAATTCCCGTGTCATAGACATTAAACGCCGCAAGCTCGAAATCAAGGACGAGATAAGTCGAATAAGTCATTAGCCGTCAAGAGGATGCTGGCAAAAAGCGCATGTGTAAGGCTGTACCGGTTTCCTGAAAAATGCATCTCTTGAACACAGGATCAGTCCCTTCATTTTTTGCCGCCTCCGTTTGTAGCCCACATCGAGAGGCGGCATTCTTGTAAGCATGTATCTGCGTCCCGATCTGTATAAAAACAGTATACGCGGAAAGATGTTTTCTCGATTGATTTCAAATCGCAAGAATCCCGGTTTTCCAGCCTCTACCAATGTCTAAGGGGCATTGGAAATTTAAATCGGTATTATGATGCCGATTTAGGGTTGGCCTTTAAATCCGGCCTTTGAAAAGATCGGGAAGACGACATCGTAATGACGACAGGCACCGATGTCGCGACAATGCAGTACACAAGCCAAAGCGTATATCCGGGCAAAGATCCGGACACGCGGGAGGAAGTTACACAAATGACGGGTCGCTATCAGGAAATCTATGATCGGTCGATCACCGACAAGGAAGGTTTCTGGGCCGAGGCTGCGGAAAGTCTGGTCTGGTACAAAAAATGGGACCGGGTGCTTGACGACAGCAACCCGCCATTTTACCGCTGGTTCGAAGGCGGGCAGACCAATACCTGCTTTAACGCGCTGGATCGTCATATCGAAAACGGTCGCGGTGAACAGGCGGCACTGGTCTATGACAGTCCGGTCACCGATACGATTGAAACATTCACCTATAACCGGCTGCGTGATGATGTTGCCCGTCTTGCCGGGGCCCTGCATGCCAGGGGTGTAACCAAGGGCGACCGGGTTATCATCTATATGCCGATGATCCCGCAGGCGGCGATGGCGATGCTGGCCTGTGCGCGGATCGGTGCAATCCATTCGGTTGTGTTTGGCGGGTTCGCATCAAAAGAGCTTGCAACCCGGATCGATAATGCTTCGCCAAAGCTTATTCTGGCAGCCAGTTGCGGTATCGAAGGATCGAGGGTGATCGAATACAAACCGCTTCTGGATCGGGCAATTGATCAGGCCACGCACAAGGTCGAAACGGTCCTGATGTTCCAGCGTGACCAATGTTCGGCACCTTTGACAGACGGTCGTGATTTTGACTGGATGGCCGAATGTGCCAAGGCGGCCCCTGCCGATTGTGTGCCGGTGGCGGCAACCGATCCGCTTTATGTGCTTTACACATCCGGCACCACCGGCCAGCCCAAAGGCGTTGTGCGTGACAATGGCGGGCATATGGTGGCACTTAACTGGTCGATGAAGAATATCTATGATGTCGAGGCCGGTGATGTGTATTGGGCGGCATCCGATGTTGGCTGGGTCGTCGGGCATTCCTATATCGTTTATGCGCCGCTTCTGGCCGGGTGTACGACGGTGTTGTATGAAGGCAAACCGGTGGGCACACCAGATGCCGGGGCATTCTGGCGGGTGATATCGCAGCACCGGGTCAAGGTCCTGTTCACCGCACCGACAGCGTTCCGTGCGATCAAGCGCGATGATCCCAAGGCCGCGTTGATGGCCAATTATGATCTTTCATGCCTGAAGGCACTTTATCTTGCAGGCGAGCGGTCAGACCCCGACACGCTGCACTGGGCCGAAGACAGCCTTGGCGTGCCGGTGATTGACCATTGGTGGCAGACCGAAACCGGCTGGTCGATCTGTGCCAATCCGCGCGGTATTGAAATGTTGCCGATCAAATATGGTTCGCCGACGGTTGCGGCCTGTGGCTGGGACGTTCAGGTGGTGGATGAAGGCGGCAAACCCTTGGAGCATGGCAAGATCGGCGCACTGGTTGCCAAACTGCCATTGCCGCCGGGGACGTTGCCGACCCTTTGGCAGAATGATGAAAGGTTCAGGTCGGCCTATCTTGAAGAATTCCCCGGTTATTACGCGACGGGGGATGCCGGTTTTATCGATGAAGACGGCTATGTCTAGGTCATGTCGCGGACGGATGACATCATCAATGTCGCGGGGCATCGGTTATCGACCGGGGCAATGGAAGAAGTGCTTTCGGGGCATCCCGATGTTGCCGAATGTGCCGTGATCGGGGTGCATGATGACCTTAAGGGGCAATTGCCGCTTGGCTTTGTGGTCCTGAAATCCGGGGTGGACCGCCCGCATGAGGCGATCATCAGGGAAGTGGTTGCCATGGTCCGTGATCAGATCGGGCCGGTGGCGGCCTTTAAACAGGCCACCATCGTGGACCGCCTGCCCAAAACCCGGTCGGGCAAGATCCTGCGCAAGACCATGCGCTCGATTGCTGATGGCGAGGCATATAACGCCCCGGCAACCATTGATGATCCGGGCATTTTGCCGGAAATTGCCGAAGCATTGAAAGATATCGGTTACGCCAGATCGGCGTGATCCTGACGGGATGAAAACTCCTGATGCCCGGACAAGCACGGGACAACTTGACCGCCCGCCGGATTTGTCCTGCGGGCGGCTTTTATTCGGGCCGGGAAAGGGTTGGCTGAGCGGTCTTGCCTGAGGCAGCGGAGCAGGGTGCTTCTTTCTAAGGTTTTGAGAAATAGAGCATTTTTTTGAGGGGTGAGTTTTTCTGGAAGTTTTTTTGACTTTTTGAGAAAATGTTCTTGATTTGTTCTTTTATTTGTGACATAAAGGCAAAGTCAACGGGACAAATGCACCCGGATCAAAAACCCG
>CBIHMD010000023.1:0-13787 GCA_966210655.1 uncultured Thalassospira sp. | reverse complement strand
TCATGGGAAGTCCCCCGTCAGGTTGGTTGTAGAGGTGAAATAAAAAGAGATGTAAGGCAGACAGAAATCGTCCTGATCTAGCTTGAAACGAAGGCCAGATCCTTCTCCGCGACCCTGCTCTTGGCCGGAACGTCATCCGGGGCAGGTGCGAAAAGCTCGGAAGAATATTCGCCGTAAAGTTCGCGCAGGAACTCCGGCGTCAGTTCAGTGGATGGCCCGTCAAACACGACCGCGCCATCGCGCATCGCAATGGTGCGTGCGCAATAATCACGGGCATAGTCGACCTGATGCAGTGATACGATCACGGTGACATTGTCTTCGCGGTTCACCCGATCCAGCGTGTTCATCACCTTGCGCGAGGATGCCGGATCAAGCGACGCAATCGGCTCGTCCGCCAGAATAAGGCGCGCACCCTGTGTGATCGTGCGCGCAATCGCCGCACGCTGCTGCTGCCCGCCCGAAAGATTGCGGGCTTTTTTTGTCGCATGGCCATCGATACCGACGCGCTTCAACGCCGTCATCGCCCGCATGCGCTCAGCCTTGGTAAACAGGCATAACGACCCGCGCCATGCCGGAACACGGCCCAGCATCCCTGTCAGAACATTGGTCAGAACCGTCAGACGGCTGACCAGATTAAACTGCTGAAACACAACGCCGATATCGGCGCGCACCTTGCGTGCGCCCCTTGCAATACGACCGTTCTGCTGGATGACTTCACCAAACACCTCGATCTTGCCGCCATCACGATCCCCGCGCAGCAAACCGGCAATATGACGGATAAGGGTGGATTTGCCCGAACCGGACGCACCGATCAGCGCGACCATCTCGCCCTCGCGGACCTGTAAACTGACATTGTTCAATGCCCGTTTATCGCGCGAGAAGCTCTTGTTCAGTCCGGATATGTCTACGACCAGCATTAAAGTCCGCCTGCTTGTGTTTCGCTGGTCAAGAAGCTACGCACAATCTGCGACTCTATGGTGACGGTGATGTTACAGTTCGATGATTACGACGCCTTCATTTCACCGACAACAATCAAACTTGTCTATACATCAAGATATCCATCAAATAAAAAACCGGTCGCCAAAGAAATTAGTGTGTAATAATTCAATTATTACTTGTGACCGCGTTCACAAATATGGATATGGACGAGCCAAAAAACGAAAAACCCCGACAGAAAGAAACTGCCGGGGCCTTGTATTGCGCCTGATCGCGGATGGATTTACTTGATCGCCTCAATCGCGGCGATGACATCATCTTCGATATCAAGGCCCTGAATTTCCGCATCCCGACGCGCATTCTGCCCGCGTCGCCCCGGCAACCGCACGGTTTCCTCCAGCGCGATTTCATCTGCAATATAACGCAAATGATCAATGATCCCCGCCCCGCCGACCGCAACCGGATCAATGGCAATCACCATCTGGCCCAATGCCGGTGGTGCGCCCTTGTCATCAAACAGCGACGATGACTGATGTCCGAACTGCGCGCCGGTCAACCCGGCGGCCAGCATTTCAACCATCATGGCAAGGGCCGCACCCTTGACACCACCCGCCGGAACCATCGTGCCCTCAAGCGCCTTGACGGCATCCGTCGTTGGATTGCCGTCAACATCCAATGCCCAGTCATCGGGGATCGGAACGCCCTTTTGCTTGGCCGCCATGATCTTGCCGCGTGCCACCTTCGATAGTGCCAGATCAATCACGATCGGATCGCCATCGCCAATCGGGGTGGCAAAGGCAATCGGGTTGGTGCCAAACATCGGGCGGCGGCCACCCCACGGCGCCATTGCCGCCGGGGCATTGGCAAACATCATCGCCGCCAGCCCTGCCTCCGCCAGCTTTTCCACCGTAAGTCCCATCACCCCGGCATGGTGCGATTTATGGATTGCCGCAACCGCGATCCCCTGACTGCGCGCGATATCGGGCAATCGTTCGATCATCAGATCAAGGGCCGGATAGGCAAAGCCGAACTGCGCATCAATCCGCAACACTGCCGGAAACGGCTGATCGGCCACCGGCTTGGCATGCCCGTCAACCTTGCCCGCACGCGCCTGCGCGGCATAGGCCGGAACCCGGCGCAAACCATGCCCGCCCTGTCCTGCGGCCTCGGCGGTGACCAGGGCGGTTGCAACCGATCCGGCATTGTCGGGATCAACCTTGCAGCGCAGCAGGGTATCGCACACAAGTGCATGTGCGTCAGACAGGGCAAGCTTCATGATGATGACCTTGAGATAGTGGCGGGAAAATAATGGTGGCGAGCCCGGCTACATTAGCCGCGAGAATGCCCCGACGCAAAGGTCTTGTGCACCGCAACCCTGCCAAACCCTTACGACAGCACTATAAAATCGCAGCGTGACCCTGCTAAAATTTTGCCGCAAAGTCGTATGAGTATCCCGCCACGGTTCACGCTGCCCGAAACGCAGCAGTCAGACCGAGACAGATTCCAAACACAGGATATTTCGAATGCGCAAAGCAACCTCTTTAACCTTCGCAGCATTTGGCATCGCCAGCAGCCTGTGGCTTGCCGGTTGTGCTGCCACAACCAAACCGGCCGAGGAAAAATCCCCCGCCGACTGGTCGGCCATCGCCGGTCACAACTGGCAACTGATGCGCATTGAGGCGAAAGACAAAAGCCTGACCCCGATGAGCCCGGTCCTTGCCAGCGTCAACTTTACCGATGACGGCAAAATTGCCGGATCGACCGGCTGTAACCGCTATTTCGGCAGCTACACCCGCAAGGATACCGCGCTTGAAGTTTCACCGCTGGGCAGCACCAAAATGATGTGCATGGAAAACGCGATGGAGGTCGAGGATGCCTTTATCGCCGCCATGGCAGATGTCAAAGGCTGGAAAGTGCAGGACGGCGACCTGATGCTGGTTGATGGCAGCGCCAAATCGATCATGACCTTCGAACAGATCAAACCGTAAACCGGCCAGCATCCAAACAAAAAGGGGCGCAAAACATCGCGCCCCTTTTTTATTTCTATCCGCTTTCGATTTATCGCGGCTCGCTGCGCAATCCCTGAATGATGGAATAGCACGCCAGCAAAAGCACGATGGCAAACGGGAACCCCGTTGAAACCGCCATCGCCTGCAGGGAGCCAAGCCCCCCGCCCAGCAGAAGCGCAATCGCAACCAGCCCCTCAAACGTACACCAGAATATGCGCTGCGGCACCGGCGCATCAACCTTGCCGCCCGCGGTAATCGTGTCGATCACAAGCGACCCGGAATCCGATGATGTCACAAAGAACACGATCACCAGAATGATCCCGATAAAGGACGTGATCGCCTGCAACGGCAGGGCTTCAAGCATGCTAAACAGCTTGATCGGAAGGGCTGCATCGGCAATCGCCTGCACGCCTTCATTGACCATATGCACCGCCGTGCCGCCAAACGCCGTCATCCAAAGCACACAGACCAGCGACGGAATGATCAGCACACAGGTTATGAATTCGCGCACCGTCCGGCCGCGTGACACGCGCGCAATGAACATGCCGACAAACGGCGACCAGGAAATCCACCACGCCCAATAGAACGACGTCCAGCCCTGGCTGAAATTCGCATCCTCGCGCCCGACCGGGTTCGAAAGGGCGGGCAGATATTCGACATAGGCAACAAGACTTGTGAAAAAGCCCTTGATGATGTCCATCGTCGGCCCGACCAGCACGACAAACAGCAGAAGCAATGCCGCCAGAACCATATTGATTTCCGAAAGCCGTTTGACCCCGGCATCAAGCCCCGCAAGGACAGAAATCAGCGCAACCCCGGTAATCGCGATAATCAGGACAACCTTCGATCCGTCCGTAACCGGAATGCCAAACAGGAATTCAAGCCCGGCATTGGCCTGCTCCGCGCCAAAACCAAGCGACGTCGCAAGCCCGAACAGGGTGGCAAACACCGCCAGAATATCAATCACATGCCCGGTCCAGCCCCAGACACGTTCGCCAAAGATCGGATAAAACACCGACCGCATGGTCAATGGCAGGCCCTTGTTGAACGAGAAAAGCGCAAGTGCCAGTGCCACCGTCGCATAGATCGCCCACGGGTGAAGCCCCCAGTGGAAAATCGTCGCCGCCATGCCAAGGTCAAACGACGCATCCACATCGCCTGCCGCCCCACCAAGCGGCGCCCAGTCCGTGCGCGCACCCGCTTCACCAAACGTTGTGCCCCCCATCGAGGTCGTGAAATGCGATATTGGCTCCGACACACCATAAAACATAAGGCCAATGCCCATGCCCGCCGCAAACAGCATGGCAAACCAGCCGCTATAGGAATAATCGGGCACCGCATCCTGCCCGCCCAGCCGCACCTTGCCGAGCGGCGAGACAATCAGAAACAGACACAGCAAAACAAAAACATTCGCCACCGACAGGAAGAACCAGTCGAAGGTCGATGTCAGCCAGTCCCGAAGGTCATTGAACATCGGCCCGACACTTTCCTGAAAGGCCAGCGTCAAAAACACAAAGGCAACAATCGATAACCCTGAAATCAGGAATACCGGGTTGTGAATATCAAGCCCGAACGGGCCAATTTTGGTGGTGATGTTATCCTGTCCGATCTCATAATCGGTATCAATCGGATTGGCCGCACCATCCGGGCTTTCGATGCCCGTTTCGGCATTCGATCCCATTTACAATCTCCCTTGAAAACTTTTGCGGCCACCCCCGGCCGCAATCTGATCTGTCCGTGTCCGTGCTTAACGCACCAAAAACACGGATTGATCCCAATGCGACGCAACATAGCCGCCATGGGATGCAAAAATATGATCGGCAATACCCGGCACATGGGACGCCATGACGATCACATCCGCCTTGGCCTCCGTCGCCGCATCAACAATGATTTCGCTCAGATCAATCGCCGGATCGTGTGAAATGCGGGTCATGCCCGAACAGTCGATACCGGTCTTTTTGGCCTGCTCTTCGGCAAAGGCCGCCATTTTGCGATCATATTCTGCTGGCGTATGCGCAATCGGGGATGGGGTATTGGTTCCAACCCCGAAAAAGCAGATTTTGGCATCATAATGCTTTGCCAGATCCGCCGCCGTCGAAAGCGCCTTTTCCAGCTTGTCGATATGCGTCAGATCCACGGGTACCATGATCTTGCGATACATTCCCTGCCTCCGTTCTACGGGTGCCCTACCGGGCGAAACACACCTTCGAAACAGATGAGGCGACAAAGACTATCACCAGAACAGGAAATTATCAAAACACTCATCACCGGCGGATTTCCCGCAACAGATGAATACAGATACCAAACCGCGATAATCAACCGAAAGAAACCATCAAATAATTCTGGCGATTTACCGGATCAATTAAATGCAGATCATTTCACATTTCGCGCAAATCAGAATGAATATCCGGCACATTATTATTCCGCCGCCATGCGCTTTATCGCATCACACAGGAATTTAAATCCGTCCGCCGCCCCGTCGCTCATATGCCGCGCACGCAGCCAGCCATGGATCATCTGCGGTTCTTCGCGGTACGTCACATCGATCCCGGCGCGCGCCAGCCGCGCGGTATATTCCCGCCCGTCATCGCGCAGCGGATCAAAATAGGCCGCGGTGATATAAGTCGGCGGCAATCCCCGCAGATCCTCCGCCGAAAGCGGATAGGCCACCGGGTCATCCATCGGTGCCTTCAGGACATCGCGATAATAAATCACATCATCGGTACTTAAACCGGGGGCGGATGCCATCTGCCCATAGGATGGCCAGCCAAGATCACCGCCAAGGGCCGGATAAATCAGGACCTGCCCGATTACGCCTGCACCAAGCCCCTCGTCGCGCGCCCGGATCGCAAGCCCACCGGCCAATGTCGCCCCGGCACTATCGCCAATCAGGACGACCTCCGCACCGTGCGACAAAACATCACGCGCAACCGCAAACGCATCCTGATGCGCCGCTGGCCAGATATGTTCGGGTGCCAGCCGGTAATCGACCGATATCATTTCCGCGCCCGCCGCCTCGGCAATCTCGGCACAGATCGCATCATGGCTATCCAGCGACCCGACGATAAACCCGCCACCATGCAGGTAAAGCAACTTCCGCGTTGTTCTGATTTTCGCCGGGCGATAAATCCTGACCGCCACACCGGCAATATGGTCATCACAGGTCAGAAGCCCCGGCGGATGGGGATAGGCAAAGGCATCACAAAGCGCGCCATACCATTTGCGGTTTTGCGCAATATCGGCGGCAACCGCGTCGGGCGGATAAAACCTGTCGCATGTGGTTATGAAGTCACGGATGCCTGCTTCGTCGGGCATCGGGCTATAGGCGATATCCGGCACCGCCTGATCGGACCCGTCCATGTCGCACAACTTCCCCAATGATGTTTTGATGTTTGTACGCGCAAGCCTAACGCCAATCACGCGCGCTTGAAAAGCATGCAAATGCGCCATGGCGGTTTTGTGACCTCGATCCCCCGGATCGGCCCGACCATAAATCGGTAAAATCTATCAAAAAATTCAAAAATAACTATTTAACCTATACACTCAAAACGCGTTAGCCTGCTTGACAGCATCGCCTCACATGACGCCCAATGATTTAACAATCTCGTCTTGTTGCGATCACAAGTTTCGACATTACCTTGAACAGGGAAGCATCACGCCGAAATGTTCACCAGAATGTTCAGATGTTCCTGTGGTCAATATGACCGACTCAACCCCCGGCAGGAGAGAGAAACCAGAAGTCGATACAAGACTGCGAATTGGGGACCCCCATCATGCCGCAATCCGCAAATATCGCCTTGGGTAAAACCTGACCGGATCAGGAAAGCAAGAACAGACAGCCATTACGGGAGAGAGAAATGGACGGAAAACACACAGCAGGGAAATGCCCGGTCATGCATGGCGGTATGACCGCACTGGGCACCACGGTCACCGACTGGTGGCCAAATGCATTGAATTTCGACATCCTTCATCAGAACGACACCAAAACCAATCCGCTGGGCCGCGATTTCAACTACCGCGAAGAACTCAAAAAGCTCGACGTCGAAAGCCTTAAAAACGACCTTCGCGCCCTGATGAATGAAAGCCAGGAATGGTGGCCCGCCGACTGGGGCAGCTATGTTGGCATGTTCGCCCGTGTTGCATGGCATTCCGCAGGCTCCTACCGTCTGGCCGATGGCCGTGGTGGCGGCGGGACGGGGAACCAGCGTTTCGCCCCGCTCAACTCCTGGCCTGACAACGTCAACACCGACAAGGGCCGCCGTCTGCTCTGGCCGATCAAGCGCAAATATGGCAACAAAATCTCCTGGGCCGATCTGATGATCCTGGCCGGCACGATTGCCTATGAAGTCGCGGGCCTTAAAACCTATGGCTTCGCCTTTGGCCGCGAAGATGTCTGGCACCCGGAAAAGGACACCTATTGGGGTGCGGAAAAGGAATGGCTGGCACCAAGCGACAGCCGTTATGAAGACATCACCCGCCCCGACACCATGCAAAACCCGCTGGCCGCCGTCCAGATGGGCCTGATCTATGTGAACCCGGAAGGGGTGAACGGGCAGCCCGACCCGATGAAAACCGCCGCCCAGGTCCGCGAAACCTTCGCCCGCATGGCGATGGATGACGAGGAAACAGCAGCCCTTACCGCTGGTGGCCACACCATCGGCAAATCGCACGGCAATGGCTCGCCGTCTGATCTCAGCCCCGAACCCGAAGCCGCCGACGTCGAATATCAGGGCATCGGCTGGATGAAAACCAATGGCCGTGGCATTGGCCGCGATACCATGGTTTCGGGCATCGAAGGCGCATGGACGTCCAACCCGACCAAATGGGATATGGGCTGGTTCGATATGCTGTTTGGCCACGAGTGGGAGCTGAAGAAAAGCCCGGCTGGCGCATGGCAGTGGGAACCGGTGGACATCAAGGAAGAAGACATGCCGGTCGATGTCGAGGATCCCTCGATCCGCTGCAAACCGATCATGACCGATGCCGATATGGCGATGAAGGTCGACCCGACCTATAACGCCATCTGCCAGAAATTCATGAAGGACCCGGAATATTTCTCCGAAACCTTTGCCCGTGCATGGTTCAAACTGACCCATCGCGACATGGGCCCGAAAGTCCGCTATGTCGGCCCGGACGTGCCCAAGGAAGACCTGATCTGGCAGGACCCGATCCCAAGTGTTGACTACACCCTCTCGGACGCCGAAATCGCCGATCTCAAGTCCAAACTGCTGTCATCTGGCCTGACCAGTGCCGAACTGATCAACACCGCTTGGGACAGTGCCCGCACCTATCGCGGTTCGGACATGCGCGGCGGTGCCAATGGGGCCCGCATCCGTCTGGCCCCGCAAAAGGACTGGGCGGGGAACGAGCCCGAACGCCTTGCCAAGGTTCTCAAAACCCTTGAGGGCATTCAGGCCGGCCTTGCCAAGAAAGTCAGCCTTGCCGATCTGATCGTGCTCGGTGGTACGGCAGCCGTTGAAAAGGCCGCCAAGGATGCCGGCGTCAACATCACCGTCCCGTTCGCACCGGGCCGCGGCGATGCCACGGACGAGATGACCGATGCCGCAAGTTTCGAGCCGCTCGAACCGCTGGCCGATGGCTATCGCAACTGGCTGAAAGACGATTATGTGGTCTCGCCCGAAGAAATGATGCTGGACCGTACCCAGCTCATGGGCCTGACCGCACCGGAAATGACCGCACTGGTCGGTGGCATGCGCGTTCTTGGCACCAATCATGGCGGTACCAAACACGGCGTCTTTACCGACCGTGTTGGCAAACTGACGACCGACTTCTTCGTCAACCTGACCGACATGGCCTATAGCTGGAAACCGGCGGGCGACAACCTTTACAACATCGTTGATCGCAAAACCGGCCAGACCAAATGGACCGCGACCCGGGTTGACCTCGTGTTTGGCTCAAACGCCATCCTGCGCGCCTACGCCGAAGTCTACGCCCAGGACGACAACCACGAGAAGTTCGTCAAGGACTTCGTCGCGGCCTGGACCAAGGTCATGAACGCGGACCGATTTGATCTCGCCGCGTAAGGGCTTCCGCCCTTGAAATGATCTGGATTGGAGCTTTTGGGCTCCGAACGAGAAACACCCCCGGTCGTGAGGCTGGGGGTGTTTTTTATAGGTAGCTGCAGAAAAAAGGAGCACCCGAGGAGAGACAGGGGTATTCTAAGTTTTGAATGAAAGTCACTCTGACAGCCGAGTATAGTCCTGCTACAACACACTTAAATTCCAGATCGCAGTCCAGTTCCAAGTTTCGTAGTTGTGAGAAAAATGCCTGCAGATAACATATTCAATCAAGCTTATACTGAGAAACTATTTCACGACCTAAAAAGCGCCAACACAGAATCTGCGAAGAAAGAAAGATTTCTTCAGTATCTTACTATCGCTTTTTCAGATGACAACGGCGCCCAACAACTCGTCTCAGCTTTAGCTCTGGGGGCGGAGCGTGTGGTAGCAAATATTCCACGCGGAGAGCGAAAAAGCTACGGAAGAGCTGACACACAAACGGAAACAATTATAATTGAGTGGGAGAAAGACCTTGCCAAGACAGGAGAACATGCAAAACACCAATTAGAAGAGTATCTGGAGGGCAATTGGAGGTCTGGACAAAACTATCGCTTTATATTGATTGCAACCGACGGAATCCGTTGGGTCAGGTATGCTCCCGATTGGTCTCGACTTGAGAACAAACAATTTAGTCTTGGTAGCAGCTTTCGTCTACGTGAAACAAAACGGTTTGAACTCAATGCTAGTTCATTTGGTGAATTTCCTTTCTTCTTAGACGAACTTTTATTTTCTTCTCATCCTAAAAATGCCACTTTAGAAAATATACAATACGACTTCGGGGACACCTCGCGAGCATTTATCAACTCGATAGTAAACCTCCAACTTTGTATGTCTGACATTACTGAGAAGTCTGAATTACAAGTCGCATTCGAGCAATGGAGAAGGTTTCTCTCGATAGCGTACGGCCGATTCGATGACTCTCCGAACATGTTTCTTGTTCACACTTATCTATCTGTATTTGCAAAATTTATTGCTTATTCTGTAATCACAAACAAACCGATTATAGAAGACGAAACTATTTACAACATTCTAAATGGTGCAATTTTTGACAATCTAAATATCGAGCGTTTCGTAGAAGATGACTTTTTCCACTGGGTTGCCGCACCACAATATTTTAACAAGCTGCGCCCCATGTTCAGAGAAATTAACCGCCAGCTTCAAGAGTATGACTTCTCCAAAGTTGAAGAAGACGTTCTAAAAGGTGTATATCAAGAATTAATTGATCTTGAAACACGCCATGCCTTGGGTGAATACTACACTCCAGATTGGCTGTGCGAAAATCTCGTTGAGAGCCTCGCAATTACCCAAACATCTAAATTCTTAGATCCAGCCTGCGGGAGTGGGTCATTTCTTCGTGCGATTGTAGCACGGCTAAGAAGAGATTTCCCCCAACTAGAAGCAGAGAATATTGCATCACAAGTTGTTGGCATAGATATACATCCGCTATCCGTGTTGATATCAAAAACAAACATACTTCTATCAATTAAAGACATCATCTCCAAATCTTCCAAACCAATTACTTTGCATATATACTTAGCAAATTCTCTATTAGTTCCCCGTGGATCTGCAGATTTATTCTCCACACATTTTCAAATATCAATAGATAACCGACCATACTCTATTGATTTAAGTGGGGTTCAAAGTGCAGATGATTTTGACACCTTAATTTCATTCTGTGACGAGATGGTACACCGCTTTGACGAGGTTCTAGATCGTGAAAATTTTATTCGCCTTATATCTGCAAATATTAGCAAAGAGACAGCAAAGGAACTACCTTCTCAGCTGTACGATGTATATACTGGAATGAAACTAGCCCATCAGCAAGGCAGAGATAGCATTTGGAAATTTATTCTTCAAAATTCTTATAAGCCTGTATTTCTTATGCATCGATTTGACTTTGTCTTAGGCAACCCCCCATGGCTCACATATGCAGATATTACAAATGGTGAGTATCAAACCTCACTAAAATCGCTATCAGATCACTATTCAGTAACGCCCGCCAATAGAGCAAATTTCCCTCATCTGGAGATCGCTGCTATTTTTTTGGCTCACTCCGTTAACTATTTCCTACGCCCCTCAGGACAGCTCGCATTTGTTTTACCTCGCAGCTTCTTGAGCGCAGATCAGCATGAAAACATGAGATCTGGCCAAGTGCATGGAGTCAAACTTGTTGAAGGCTGGGACTTACAAGGAGTTACTCCACTCTTTCGAGTTCCAAGTTGCGTCCTTATTGCCATCAAAGACAATGGCCCCAATGCGGTTAGGAAGATCAATTCCAGTGGAATAATAGGCCGCAAGCTGACAGGGCGACTGCGTCGCTCACAAGCACATTGGGAAGAAGTCAAAACCAAGATAACGTCGGAGCCAATACGGCTATACTATTCTAGGCTTCAAGGAACTCGTGGCAGAGCTAGGTCTGCACTAACCACGGAACCATTTGATACACTGCTCGGCGGCAACGCTTATTCAAAGAAGTTTCATCAAGGCGCTACAATTGTACCTAGAAACTTGTTTTTCGTTGAGACCAATCAGATTGATTCAGACTCCTCAAACCTGAACACACGGGTCATTAACCTTACCACATCTGTAAATTCCGATCGCGAAGCGAAAAAGCCTTGGAAAGGCCAAATAATCAATGCACGCGCGGAGGGAAAACTACTTTATCGAACCGCCATTTCTCGCAATGTAATTCCGTTTGCACTTATATGTCCTCCGCTAGTTCTCTTGCCTCTCATCATAGACCATGAGGGAAAAGCGGAAGCTAAGTTTGTGGCATTAAACAGTGAAGAGCTTCTTGCAAGAGGCTATCGCGAGGCAAGCAAATGGTTTTATAAAGCGGAGAGAATTTGGGATGAGTTAAAGACAGATGGAAATCGTAAGAAGAAAATTGACTTAACTAGCTACTTAAACTGGCAGTCGAAACTGACTAACCAAAAACCTAACGCTCGATTTTTGGTTATTTACACGTCATCTGCAAGCGATGCGTCTGCTGTTTTAGTTGATAGAAATAATTTCGACTATCCGTTCATTGTGGATCACAAAACTTATTGGTGCGAATGCGAAACCGAGGAAGAAGGCCACTATCTCACTGCTTACATTAATAGTGGGTATGCAAACTTCATGATTAAAGATTTTCAATCTCGTGGTTTGTTTGGTCCACGCGACATTCACAAGACCATAGTGAAGTTACCTTTCCCACGCTTCAATAAGACAGATGACATGCATCTTGCTCTGTCTTATCTCGGCAGGGAATGTAGTATACTTGCATCTAATTTCTCTACAGTATGCAACCTCAATGACTTAGGAAGCCACGCTCTTGGCAGAGTTAGAGCAAACCTAAGAGAACAATTGCGGAATGAACTTGAAAAGATAGACGACTTGGTAGAGGCGCTCTCTACTGGTCGTTCACATGCTACAGTCGCAGCCACCCGGCGCGCTAGAAAGGCCAAACGCCATAAAATGATAGCTAGTTTGTTCGACTTCGAAGGAGATTAACTCTTACGATCAATTATAGGAAGAATGGGACCGAAGATAGAGCCCACTTTTTTCAGAATCGAATAGCAGTGAGTTTTTCCTTTGAGTGCAATCTGCGCGGTACTCCGCCGCCTAACTTTCGAGCGAAAAGATGCATGACACATTTTCTTGACGTGCCTCCCTGTACTGATCCCCCCATCGGCGACTCCCTCGAAACCAACAATTTATGAGCACAGGCACAGCAGAGAGCAAAATCACAGCCTCTTTGCAAAACCCGTGGAAACCTTAAACTGCCTCTGCGGTTTTACATCGCGACCGCTGGCCTTTACCCGCCAGAACTATGACCACGGAATCCGGGCCACCGCCAGCCGATGACCGATGCGACAGCAGATCCCCCACCTCAAACCAGACTTCCGGCGACCAATGAAGCCCGGACACATCTCGGGCGTCTGCCATCCTCGCCAACGGACGGTCTCCGGGCCCACGACCCGCTCCGGTCACTTCGGCCATGACGGATTTCCGGCAAACCGACGGAGCCCAGACAAACTTCAGGCGTACGGCCCCACTGGTCCACCATCGTCGGGCCACGCTCAATGCTGCCCGCTGCTGCCATTGCTGCCGTTCCCGGCAGATTTAACTTATCCCTCCTCGATAAGACGCACCTCTCCCGTCATGACAAATGACCGGGTTAGTTCCCTTAGTCCCTTTAATCCTTGGGCAGAATGCCGCCGTAATGGCTCCGCCATCCGCCGATCCATATCCTGCGGAATGCCCCGCTGCCCTGCCCCTGTCTGTGTCCGTATCTTTGTCGCTGCATCCTGCCCCCCTCTTTCATCCGGCCCAAGCGCAAAAACCCGCGAGGCTCAAGGCCTCGCGGGTTTCAGTCCGGGCGGTTTTCTCCCGTTGACTTTTCTTTTATGCCACAAACAAAAGAACAAATCAAGAACTTTTTAAAAAAAGATATGGGGAACGGATTACAGATGGGATGGAGGATGCGTCGAACCTCCGCAGTCTGCGCGCGGGCTACCGCCCGTGCTCAACCTTCGGCTTAAAATCGCTCCACTGGAGCGATTTCTTCACAGCCTCAGCCTTCAGGCATGAGCGGCTCCCGGTGGTCGCAGCCATCCCCTTCATGGGCACAGGCTCAAAACCCGACCAGACAAGCCCAAACGACAAAACCCCGCCACTGGCGGGGTTTGATCGTTTGGTTGCGGGGAGAGGATTTGAACCTCTGACCTTCAGGTTATGAGCCTGACGAGCTACCGGGCTGCTCCACCCCGCGTCAGGG
>CBIHMD010000022.1:0-13798 GCA_966210655.1 uncultured Thalassospira sp. | reverse complement strand
ATCCGTGTGCGCTTGTCGACCGCGCGATGATGGAAATGAAGGAACTTGATGATGCCGTGGCGGATCGCGATCTTTCGGAGATCGGGCGCGAGGCGGCCGATGTGATGATTTTGCTGTATCGGCTGGTGGATCAGTTCGGCCTGGACCTTGATGGCGAAGTGCAGGCGAAGATGGCGATCAACCGGGCGCGGAAATGGTCGGCCAAGGGCGATGGCACCGGCTCGCATATCTGATCTTGTCTGATCTTGGGCCGGCGGACGCATCGGGCCACCGGTAGGGTGACCCGACGTGGTGATATCAGTTGGCGCTGTAGACCTTGCTGGACTTGCTGGTGAGCCAGACCGGGATGGATTGGTTGTCCGGGCCGATGGTGGCGCTGCTGAAATTGTCGGCTTCGAGATAGGCGTGGGCGGGGTTGATGCCCTCGGCACTCATCCAGCTATCGGATGGCACATCGTCGGCCGGGGTTTCGGACAGCGGGGCGGTGACCGCGTTGCAGGCAATTTTATAGACCGTGGTTTTACCGCCAAAGACATTGCGGCGGCTGTCGGCCATGGCTTTGAAGTCGGCTGGTGTCAGATCGACAAAAACCGAAAGGGCGGTTCCGGCCTGATCCGGATCATCGTAATAGGCGCGCGAGGCGGATGGTACGAAGGGGCTTGCGGTGCCGGTTTCAACGAAACGGAAGTAGCCGCTGCTGCATGCAAAGGCGTTGATCGGAAGCAGCATGGCGGCAGCAGCAATCAGCAGGCCGGTCATTTGGGGCAGTTTCATTTAAATCTCCTGAGCGATGACATGAATGCCCAAAAGTGACGCCCGGAAGGTTCGAATGTGATGTCGATTACACCTTTTGAGCGGAAAAAGTGGTTATCGATCAGGGGTTGTGCGGACTGCATTGTCGAAAAAATCAGGGATTCGTTCCTTAAAGGTGATTTCCCCAGACCGAAACCTGCGGATGACGAGAGAGGCGGTATTATAAAATAGTTGTAAAAAGCCTCGAAAAGTAAGCGATCCGGGGCTGTTTTGCCCCAACTTTAGGCAAGAATGAAAAAGACCGCCGAAATGGCGTTGCGCGGGGGTTGCCCCTGTCATGGACATGTGATACCAAACGCTCGCTTCTCGGCGGGAACACCTTCCGAGAGACCATTTTTTTATACGTATCCGAGTCGTTCTCATAACCAGAATTGAGGGCTTTCACCGGTGTCCCAAAATACTGCCGCGACCGGGCTTCAAGGGCGTTACGCCACAGCATTATTCGAATTGGCCCAGTCGGCCAATGCGCTTGATGCTGTCAAAAGCGATCTTGAATTGCTCGACCAGGCCATCGTCGAAAGCGATGACCTGCGGAATGTGCTCCGTAGTCCCGTGATTTCCCGGGATATGCAGGCCAAGGCAATGGCGGCCCTTCTGGACAAGCTTGGCGTTTCCGAGTTGACCAAGAAGACCGTTGGCGTTCTGTGTCAGAAACGCCGCCTTTTCGTTCTGCCGGATGTTATCAGTTCCTACCTTTCCATGCTCTCAGCTTTCAAAGGCGAAGTGACCGCACAGGTGACGTCGGCTTCCGAGCTGAAGAAAGAGCAAATCGAAGCCGTTACCGGCGCTCTTAAAGAAATTGTTGGCGCCACTGTCAAAGTGGACCTGAATGTCGATCCGGCGGTTCTTGGCGGCCTTGTCGTCAAGGTCGGTTCCCGGGTTTTTGATGCCTCGCTTCGTACCAAATTGCAGAAGCTCGAGCTCGCTATGAAAGGGGTTGCGTGATGGAAATCCGCGCCGCGGAAATCTCCGCTATTCTTAAGGATCAGATTGCCAATTTTGGCGCTGAAGCCGAAGTTGCCGAAGTCGGTCAGGTTCTGTCTGTCGGTGACGGTATCGCCCGTGTTCATGGTCTTGACAATGTTCAGGCCGGTGAACTGGTCGACTTCCCGGGTGGCATCAAGGGCATGGCCCTGAACCTTGAGGAAGACAATGTCGGTATCGTTATTTTCGGTTCTGACCGTACCATCAAGGAAGGCGACCAGGTAAAGCGTACCGGTGCCATCGTTGACGTGCCGGTTGGCAAGGAACTGCTGGGCCGCGTTGTTGACGCGCTTGGCAACCCGATCGACGGTAAAGGTGATCTGGGTGCCAAAGAACGTCGCCTTGCCGACGTCAAGGCACCGGGCATCATCCCGCGTAAATCGGTTCACGAGCCGGTACAGACCGGTATCAAGTCGATTGACTCGCTGATCCCGATTGGCCGTGGCCAGCGCGAGCTGATCATTGGTGACCGTCAGACCGGTAAAACCGCGATCATCATCGACACCATTCTGAACCAGAAGCCGGTGAACGATGCTGCGAAAAAAGACAGCGACAAGATGTTCTGCATCTATGTTGCGGTTGGTCAGAAACGTTCGACGGTTGCACAGGTTGTGAAGGTCCTTGAGGAACGTGGCGCGATGGAAAACACCATCGTTGTTGCCGCGACCGCATCCGACCCGGCACCGATGCAGTTCCTGGCACCGTTCGTTGCCTGCGCAATGGGTGAATATTTCCGCGACAATGGCATGCATGCCACCATCTTCTATGATGATCTGTCGAAACAGGCTGTTGCCTATCGCCAGATGTCGCTGCTTCTTCGCCGCCCGCCGGGACGTGAAGCTTTCCCAGGCGACGTTTTCTATCTGCACTCCCGTCTGCTGGAACGTGCTGCGAAAATGAATGACGAAAACGGCGCTGGCTCGCTGACCGCACTGCCGGTTATCGAAACCCAGGGTAACGACGTTTCGGCGTTTATTCCGACCAACGTGATTTCGATCACCGACGGTCAGATCTTCCTTGAAACCGACCTGTTCTATAAGGGCGTTCGCCCGGCTGTGAACGTTGGTCTGTCGGTTTCGCGTGTGGGTTCGTCCGCTCAGATCAAGGCAATGAAACAGGTTGCCGGTTCGATCAAGCTGGAACTTGCCCAGTATCGTGAGATGGAAGCCTTCGCACAGTTCGCATCGGATCTTGATCCGGCGACCCAGAAACTTCTGGCACGTGGCGCACGTCTGACGGAACTGCTCAAGCAGCCGCAGTATTCGCCGCTTAAAGTCGAAGAGCAGGTTGTTGTGATCTATGCCGGTGTCAAGGGGTACCTTGACGGTGTCGCAGTTGGCAAAATTCGTGCTTTCGAAGAACAGTTCCTGAACGACATCCGTTCGTCGGGTGCTGACATTCTTGATGCGATCCGCACCGAGAAGGTTCTTTCGGAAGCCAGCGAAACGAAGCTCAAAGCGTTCCTCGACAAGTTCGCGAAAACCTTCGCGTAAGTCTGAACTTTAGGCGAAGGAGGAAACGCAATGGCTAGTTTGAAGGATCTGCGCTCGCGCATTGCCAGCGTCAAATCGACGAAGAAAATTACTTCGGCGATGAAGATGGTGGCAGCCTCCAAGCTCCGCCGTTCGCAGGATGCAGCGGAAGCAGCCCGTCCCTATGCAGATCGCATGGGGACGATGCTGGGCCGGCTTGCAGCCGCGGTTGGTGGAGCACAGGGGGCACCAAAGCTTCTGGCCGGTACCGGCAAGGATGACGTGCATCTGCTCGTCGTCTTTACCGCGGACCGTGGCCTTTGCGGTGGTTTCAACGCATCGATCATCAAAGCGACCCGTATCAAGGTCCGTGCCCTTCGGGCAGCGGGCAAAACGGTGAAGCTGATCTGTGTTGGCCGCAAGGCATCGGATGCGCTCAAGCGTGAATTTGGTGACGCGATTGTCGCCCGGTATACCGGCGTCGAAGGCAAGAAGGGGATTGATTTCTCTGCTGCTACCGACGTTGCCGACAAAATTCTGGCGCTGTATGACGAAGGCGAATTTGACGTCTGCTCGATCTTCTACAACAAGTTCGTGTCAGCCATTTCGCAGGTCGTTACCGAACAGCAGCTGGTGCCGTTCGCGGTGCCGGAAACCGACGGGCAGGAAGAAGCTACCGGTTCTTCTGCGGTTTATGAATATGAACCGTCTGAAGAAGCCATTCTGGCTGATCTGCTGCCGCGTAATGTCGGTGTCCAGATTTTCGGTGCCATGCTGGAAAGCAGTGCATCCGAACACGGTGCGCGTATGTCCGCGATGGATAACGCAACCCGCAATGCCGGCGATATGATCGACCGACTGAGCATCCAGTACAACCGCTCACGTCAGGCCCAGATCACCAACGAACTGATTGAAATCATTTCCGGCGCCGAGGCTTTGTAAGCGGGTCGCAGGAACTAACGGATAGTTTTGTCCGAGCAGGAGACAATACCTATGGCGAACAAGAAGGCGGGGAAAATTTCCCAGGTTATGGGCGCCGTCGTCGACGTTAAATTCGACGGCGATCTGCCTCCCATTCTGAACGCGCTGCATGTTGACAACAACGGCCAGCGTCTGGTTCTTGAAGTTGCACAGCACCTTGGTGAGAATGCCGTCCGTACCATCGCGATGGACACCACCGAAGGTCTGCGTCGCGGTCAGGAAGTCATCGATACCGGTGATGCGATCCTGGTTCCGGTTGGCCCGGAAACCCTTGGTCGTATCCTGAACGTCATCGGCGAGCCGGTTGACGAACGTGGCCCGGTGAATGCGAAAATGAAATCGCCAATTCACCGTGAAGCACCGTCCTTTACCGATCAGGCAACCGACACCGAAATTCTGGTTACCGGCATTAAGGTCATCGACCTTATCGCCCCGTACACCAAGGGTGGTAAAATCGGTCTGTTCGGCGGTGCGGGCGTGGGTAAAACCGTTCTCATCATGGAACTGATCAACAACGTGGCAAAAGGCCACGGCGGTTATTCGGTTTTCGCAGGTGTTGGTGAACGTACCCGTGAAGGTAACGACCTCTATCACGAGATGATGGATTCGGGCGTTATCAATCCGGAAGGCGCATCCAAAGCCGCACTGGTTTATGGCCAGATGAACGAACCCCCGGGAGCACGCGCACGTGTTGCCCTGACCGGTCTGACGATTGCGGAATATTTCCGTGATGAAGAAGGCCAGGACGTTCTGTTCTTCGTCGATAACATCTTCCGCTTCACCCAGGCGGGTTCGGAAGTGTCCGCACTTCTCGGTCGTATCCCGTCTGCTGTGGGTTATCAGCCGACGCTGGCGACCGACATGGGCGCGCTGCAGGAACGTATTACCTCGACCAAAAAAGGTTCCATTACCTCGGTCCAGGCCATTTACGTTCCGGCCGATGACTTGACTGACCCGGCACCGGCAACCTCGTTTGCCCACCTTGATGCGACCACGACGCTCAACCGTCAGATTGCCGAGCTTGGCATCTATCCGGCAGTTGATCCGCTCGACAGTACCTCGCGTGCGCTTGATCCGGGCGTTATCGGCAAGGAACACTACGAGACCGCGCGTGAAGTGCAGCGTATCCTTCAGACCTATAAGGGGCTTCAGGACATCATTGCAATTCTCGGCATGGACGAGCTTTCGGAAGAAGACAAACTGGTCGTGGCCCGTGCCCGTAAGATCCAGCGTTTCCTTTCGCAGCCGTTCCACGTTGCAGAAGTCTTTACCGGTACTCCGGGCGTGTTCGTTCAGCTCGAAGACACGATCAAGGCGTTCAAGGCAATCTGCGCTGGTGAATATGACCACATGCCCGAACAGGCATTCTACATGGTCGGCACCATCGAAGAAGCCATCGAGAAAGCCAAGAAGATGGCCGAAGCTGCCTAAGGCAGCTTCGGTCCCCCTTCCCATACGGGAGAGAGGACTGTCATGACTGATACGACTGTATTGGAACTTGTTTCGCCGTCTGCCCTGCTCAAATCCGAGCCGGTCGAGATGGTCGTTGTTCCGGGCACGGAAGGGAATTTTGGCGTGCTGCCCAAGCATGCGCCGATGATCTCGACCATTCGTCCGGGTGTCATCGACATCTATGCAGGTGGCAAGGTTTCCGAACGTATCTTCGTTGCCGGTGGCGTCGCCGAGGTTAACCCCGAGCGTTGCACCATTCTGGCAGAAGAAGCCGTTCCGGTTGCCGATATCAAGGCCGATGAAGCCCAGGCAAGTCTTGAGACCGCCGAAGCGGATCTGAAGGCGGCAACCACGGCGCATGACAAGGCGAATGCCGAACGTGCGCTTGAGATTGCCCGTGCACGGATTGCTGCATTGTCCAACTGATCATCGATCTTCGATTTTGTGAAAAAGGCCGCTGTTGTGCAAACAGCGGCCTTTTCTATTTTCGGAATGTCAGGAGTGACCGGGGTAGCGTGATCGGGGCAGCGGACTGCAAACCGTCAAGGCATCGGGGCAGGCGCCGGGGTGGGGCTGCTAGACCGTTCGGGTGGTGTGGGCGAGGCAGCGGGAGCTGCGTGCCGGGATCAGGGAGCCGACGAGGTTAGCGTACCGGGATCAGGGCGACGGGGTCAGGGCAAGGCCGAGCCAGAAGGATTCGATCATTTTCATCAGGTCGATGAATTCCGTGACATCGACCGGTTTGCGCAAATAGCAATTGGCTCCGGCGGCATAGCACAGATCAACATCATGTTCGGCCCCGGACGTGGTCAGCACGATCACTGGAATGGATGCGGATGACGGATCATTGCGGATTTCGCGCAGCATTTCCCGGCCATCCTTGCGGGGCATGTTCAGGTCCAGCAGGATCAGACGCGGTCTTGGCGCATTGCGATAGGGGCCATCCTTTTGCAGGAACTGGCGCGCGGTCATGGCATCTTTTACGTGATGCAACTGAACCGGATGGGTGAATTCGCGCAGGGCTTCCTGAACCAAACGGGCGTCGCCCGGATTGTCTTCAATCAGCAGCAAATTGCTTACGGCCCCGTTGGCACCGGCGATCATGGGTCGTCCTTATTCTTTTGGGTGGGGGATTTTGAAATGCCCCCCTTTTGATAGGTGAAAATCATAATCAATCTTTGCCATGAATTGAAGGAAAAGACAGAATAATTTCAATATTATAGGTGAAAAATGATGCTTTACTGAATTTCATTCATTTTTCGATACCCGCCTATTTCGCGAAACAGAAAGACAAATCAATAGGATGCAGGCGAAAGTTCGGGCAGGAACACTATTCTTGCGTATGGTTTGCCGGGGTCCGGTTCTGTGGCGGCAACGAAAAACGCACCGTGATTTTGCACGGTGCGTTCGACTCTGTTGCCGCATTGCCGGTTAAAGCGGCGGTGGTAACGGTTGCCTGTTGTTAATCCGTCGGGATGCCCAACTCGTCTGCCAGCCCGGCAAACCGGGTCAGAAGTTCGCTATCGCCGGAAAACTGTTTGCGGGCGGTATCATAGGCCTGCTTTGCCTGATCGGGTTGGTCGATCACCATATAGGCGCGCATCAGACGTGCCCATCCTTCGGGGTTTTCCGGGTCTTCGGCCAGCCTGTCGGCCAGTTGGGACACCATGCCAAGGATCATTTCCTGACGTTCTTCGGGCGTCATTTCGGCGGCGGCTTCCATGTCCTCGCGCGAGGGTCCACCAGATCCGGTAGGGGCATTGGATGCTATTGGCGGGGTGACGGTGATCCGGCCAGTAATGTCGATGCCTTGGGCGACAGCAGCTTCGTCGATCCGGGCCAGCACCATCGGCAGCCATCCGGCGTCGGCCGGGGCCGAGTTAGCCAGCGCGATCCAGCGGTCGACAGCAGCCGCGACATTGCCGTTCTGCGCGTCGGCAAGGCCCAGGAAATACTGGATACGCGGGTCGGTGCTGCCGGATTTTGCGGCTTCTTCCAGCGCACCGCGCGCGATTGTATTGACCTGCCCATTGTTGGTGCGGATGACGCTTTCGGCATACATCGCGAGATAATCACCATCCCGGTCAGACTGTTTGACCGCTTCGAGGAAGGCGGTCTGGGCTTCTTCGGGGCGGCCAAGTGCCATCAGACTGGCGCCCAGAAGTTCCCAGCCTTTGAGGTCATCGGGATTTTCAAGCAGGCGGTTGGACAGGTCCTGTACCGCGCGGTTAAGGGCCGCATTGCGGTTGGCGTCATTGTCGCTGGCCTGACGGGCGGCCATGATTTCGTCAGTACGGCTGGCGATGGGCCGGTCGCGAAGGTCGGGACGGCCAAGGTCAAGATAAAGACCGATGCCGCCAGCAAACAGAAGCAGGGTGAATATCGCAACCGCGGGGCGCAGGCGCGACACGCGGGTTGCCCCCTCGCCGGATTTGTGGCGGTTGGCGATCCGCTGATCGGTGGCAAGGATGCGGCGCTGGACCTCGGTACGGGCGGCGTCAGCCTGTCCTTCGGTCAGAACCCCGCGTTCGATGTCGCGGCCGATTTCGGCAAGCTGATCACGGTAAACCGCAAGATCGCGTTGCAATTCGTCTTCGTCCATGTCGGCAAGGCGGTCTTCGTTCGTATCCGCATCAGCCGAACGCGCATTTCGCAGGATCGGCCAGAGGACATAACCCGCCACCAGAGCCGTCAAGGCGCCAAGAACAATCCAGATGGTCATTGATTGATAATCCTAACGCTTATTCCGCGGGGACGGTCTGTGCCGTCTTGGTGGAGCGGGTGGGAGCACCGACGCGATAACGACGATCCGAAAGCGACATCAAACCACCCAGCACCATGATGATGCCACCGGCCCACATCCACGGGATCATGGGTTTGACATAGAAACGCGTCACCCATTTGCCGCTGGCGTCCTCGTCACCAATAACCGCATAAATATCGCCGGTGAAACCGGACCGGATGCCGGCCTCGGTCGTGGGCATGCCTTCGACGGTATAGACACGCTTTTCCGGGGTGAGGGTTATGGTGCGTTCGCCTGGCGTTGTGATGGTGATGGTGGCCTCGCGGGCAAAGAAGTTCGGGCCCTGATATTCGCGAAGGCCGCTGAGTGTAAAGGTATGGCCGGAAAGGACCGTGCTTTCACCGATGGCAAGGGACTGAACCGATTCCTCGGTCCAGGCCTGTGATCCGGTGATGCCGGCGACAACAATCGCCATCCCGGCATGGGCCAGCATGGTGCCGTGGGCCGAACGCGGCAGATTGCGCATGCGACGGAAGCTGTTGGCCAGCGGTTCGCGGAAGAGCTTGATCCGGCCCGTCCATTCCAGCATGGTTCCGACGAACAGCCAGATCGCCAGCCCCATCCCAAACAGGGCAAAGGCCGGGCCACCGGCCAGCCAGTAGGTGACGATCAGAACCATGATCACGGCGGCAATGGCGATTTTAAGCTTGCCCATAACCGCAAACAGATCGGCGCGTTTCCACGGCATCATCGGACCAAAGGCCATGGCGATGATCAGGGGCGTCATGATCGGGACGAAGGTGGAATTAAAGAACGGCGCGCCAACCGAGATTTTTTCGCCGGTCAGGGTTTCGAGGAGCAGGGGATAAAGGGTGCCGAGCAGCACCATGGCTGCCGCAATCGAGAGCAGGACATTGTTAAAGACAAGTGCGCCTTCGCGCGAGATCGGCTGAAACAGT
This sequence comes from uncultured Thalassospira sp., assembly GCA_966210655.1. Lineage (GTDB taxonomy): Bacteria > Pseudomonadota > Alphaproteobacteria > Rhodospirillales > Thalassospiraceae > Thalassospira. The sequence goes on along the minus strand of CBIHMD010000022.1, from coordinate 4,394 downwards.
CCGCCGCCCTTTAATGTCGGGGCGCGCCATGCATAAAGGGCAAGCGACCCGCCCACCGTCAGACAGAGCAGGAGCAGGATAAATACCCCGCGCGTCGGGTCGGTGGCAAAGGCATGAACCGATGTCAGCGCGCCGGACCGCACAAGGAAGGTGCCAAGCAGCGAGAAGGAAAAGGCAAGGATCGACAGGAAGATCGTCCAGCTTTTGAGCGCGTCGCGTTTTTCAACGACAATCGCCGAATGCAAAAGGGCGGTTCCGGCAAGCCATGGCATGAAGGATGCGTTTTCCACCGGGTCCCAGAACCACCAGCCGCCCCAGCCGAGTTCGTAATAGGCCCACCATGAGCCAAGCCCGATCCCGGCGGTCAGGAACATCCATGCGGCCAGCGTCCATGGCCGGACCCAGCGCGCCCATGCCGGGTCAACCCGGCCTTCGATGAGCGCCGCGACCGCAAAGGCAAAGGCCACGGAAAAGCCGACATAACCGAGATAGAGGAACGGCGGATGAATGGCGATGCCGGGGTCCTGAAGCAGAGGGTTCATGCCTTCACCGTTCAGCGGCGGGTTGAGAACGCGCTCGAACGGGTTGGACGTCAGAAGGATGAACAGAAGGAAGCCCAAGGCAATCAGCCCCATCACGCCGACAACGCGTGCCAGAAGGCTTGGCGGCAGGTTCTGGCCAAAGGCGGCGACGGCAGCAGAAAACAGGGTCAGGATCATCACCCAGAGCAGCATCGAGCCTTCGTGGTTGGCCCAGACGCCAGTGATTTTATAGATCAGCGGTTTGGAGGTGTGGCTGTTGGCCAGCACATTAAGCACCGAGAAATCGGATGTGACATAGGCATATGTCAGGGCGGCAAAGCTTGTACCGACCAAGGCAAAGCAGGCAATTGCCAGACGTGGTGCAATTTTCAGAAGTGCAGCATCACGCCGGGATGCGGCCATGAACGGGATGGTCGACTGTGCCAATGCCACCACGAGGGATAGCACCAGGGCATAATGTCCGATTTCAACAATCATAAGTGGGCCTGTTGTTTGCTCTTATCCGCCTGCGAGGCTGATATAATCGCTTCGATCCGGTTTGAAAACCTTGCGGAATATCAAATATGCGCTATTTGCTGCACAGGCGAAGGTCAAAATATGGCAATAGTCATTACATATTACGTCAATTCACGATATAAAACCGCAATCAGCGAGCGGAAATTGAAGACCAAGGGTCTGTAGAATATGAGTCAATGTCCTGTCATTGACATCGCGCAAAGGGAAATGTGGGCACGTCGGGCAACGACGGCCTCCATTGTCATTGCCGCGACGCTGATTGCGATCAAGGCCGTCGGCTGGTTCCTGACCGATTCGGTCAGTCTGTTATCGTCGATGGTTGACAGTATGCTTGATGTTGGCACCGCTGTCGTCAACTTCATGGCGGTCCGCAGTGCATGGCGTCCGGCAGACCATGACCATCGATTTGGTCACGGCAAGGCCGAACCGCTGGCGGGTCTTTTCCAATGTGCCTTTATGATCGGTGCCGCGATATTCGTGGTGGCCGAGGCCGCATCACGCGTGTTCGAGCCACAACCCCTACGTTTCGCGACCGAGGGCGTCTGGCTGATGGTGGTGTCGTTGGTGATGACATTTGGTCTGGTGCTGTTGCAGCGCAAGGCTGCGCGCATGTCCGGTTCCGTCGCGGTTGAAGCCGATTCCCTGCAATATACCAGCGATATCCTTGCCAATATGGCGGTGATTGTCGCCCTGATGATGGGGATGTCGGGCTTCCTGTGGGCTGACCCGGTGATCGGCGGGATTGTCGCGATCTTTCTGGTGGTGTCGGCGATCAAGGTCGGGCGGCAGTCGGTCAAGGTTCTTATGGATGCCGAATTACCGGATTCCGACAGCCAGCGGATCATTGAACTGACGATGAAAAACGCATCGGTGATCGGCATTCACCGTTTACGTACCCGGTCATCGGGTGTGCATCGTTTTGCCGAGATCGAACTGATCATGGATGGCGGGATGTTGATGCGGGAATCGCACACCATTTGTCATCAGGTGATGGATAGCATCCGATCAGAATATCCCGATCTGGATATCACGATCCATCCCGAACCGCCCGAAGACATCCATCTGGACGAGTTTAGCGGTTATACCGAGGACCCGGAATTCTGGCATACAGGCCGTGCGCGCAAGGCCGGGCAGGATGGTATTCCGGTTTCAGGCGGCGAACTGATGACAGGGCGGTGAATTTCGCGATCGTTTGTGATCCGGTTTGGCAGATAACGAATATGAAAATGGCGGATCCGGTGACGGACCCGCCTTCTTCTTTTAGTTTGCCGTGCCGAAAGGTTAGAGGACGGTCAGCATGCTGGCGACCAGCGGATGACGGACGATGTCCTTGTCGGCCAGTTTGACGCAGGCGATGTCTTCGACATTTTCAAGACGGTCCGACATTTCAGACAGACCGGACATTTCCGGCAGAAGGTCGGTCTGGTCCGGGTCGCCGGTCAGGATCATGGTGGAATTCCAGCCAAGGCGGGTGACCAGCATCTTGAGCTGCCCATAGGTGCAGTTCTGCGCCTCGTCGATCACGACGAAGGCATTGTTGAGCGTGCGACCGCGCATATAGCCGATTGGCGCGATTTCGATTGTGCCGTCCGAAAGATATTGCCGCAGGCGTTTGGCGCCAAGGCGATCATTGAGTGCATCGTAAAGCGGGCGAAGGTAGGGGGCCATTTTGGCTTCGACGTCGCCGGGCAGGAAGCCGATATTTTCCCCGGCTTCGACCGCCGGGCGGGCCAGAACGATGCGGCCGATTTCGCCCTTGTCGAGTGCTTCGACGGCCTTGGAAACAGCGATAAAGGTTTTCCCGGTTCCTGCCGGGCCAAGTGCAAGGATGAGGTTGAAGGCGTCGATTGCTTCCATAAGGGCCGCCTGATTTTCGCTTTTGGGGCGAATGTGGCGGCGGAAGCTTTGATCGCGTTGGCCGTTCTGGGGGGCGTCATCCGGACCGTTCAGGGGATGCCAGTTTGACTTGTCACCGTCAAACAGTTCATGAACGTTGGTATCTGCCTGTTGCGGACGACTGCGACGGCGTGCTGCGCGCTTACCCATGGGTCACCTCATCAATTGTGCCAATAAAGCAAAACGCGCCATTCCATCATGGAAAGGCGCGCATTCAATTTTCATCTTGCGATGGAAGTGGCGGGTGGGTTCTCCGCCGTTCGCAGCAGCATGTTGCATCTGCGATCCGGGGGGCGAAAAATTCCGTTTTACAACGTGCTCTCGCGTCACTCGGGAACCCCTCCTTCGGTCCAGTTATTGACCGTACAATCGAATCGTACCCCTACATCCTGTGTTTTGTCACTGCTTTTTATCGGATTAAATTTAAGTGAAATCGGAAACTGAGTCTTTTCAGCGATTTATGCCGCATCTGCGAGATAATTTTTTTCTAATGCAGCCCTTTTGACGCCGTCGATTGGTGTTTTGGCAGGCCAAAACTGATCACCCAGCCGATCACAAGAAAGGCGGCCGAGACCACCAGACAGCCGACCAGACCCCCATACATATAGGCCAGTCCCGACAGGATGGTGCCGGTCAGTCGCCCGACGGCATTGGACATGTAATAGAACCCGACATTCATCGCGACCCTGTCGCCATCGGCATAGGCAAGGATCAGATAGGAATGCAGTGATGAATTGACCGCAAACACCAGCCCGAAGATCATCAATCCGCCCAGAACGGTGATTTCGGGCGAGATATCAAACTGCACGGCAGCCGCAATGCCCGCCGTTACGATGATCAGGGCGAAAATCCACAGGCGCGCACTTTGACCATCCGGGGTGCCATTGGGGGGGCGGGTACCGGCGCGCAGGATTTTCGGCGCAACCGTCTGGATGAAGCCATAGCCGATCACCCAAAGCGCCATATAGGTGCCGACCTCGATATGGCCCCATCCAAGGTGCGTCGCCAGAAATACCGGAAGCCCGACGACAAACCAGATATCGCGCGACCCGAACAGGAACATGCGGGCGGCTGACAGCACATTGATCTTGCGATCTCTGGAAAAGACTTCGCGGAATTTGGGTTTTGCCTTGTTGGCGGGGGCGGACATTTCAGGACCGATGGAAAGGGCAACCGCAATCAGGATGATGGTCAGCCCGGTTGCCATGGCAAGCAACGCCCCGCCAAAGCCAAGCCACGCCAAAAGCGCGCCCCCCATGAAAAACCCGGCCCCTTTCAGCGCATTTTTCGATCCGGTCAGAAGGGCGACCCAGCGAAACAGCGCACCGTTTGCATTTTCGGGCACCAGAACCCTGATTGCCGACTTGCTCGACATTTTGGTCAGGTCCTTGGCGACGCCCGATGCGGCTTGCAGACCCATGACATACGCAACCGATATCC
>CBIHMD010000021.1:0-14075 GCA_966210655.1 uncultured Thalassospira sp. | reverse complement strand
CCGATTTCGGATTTCAGGTTCGCCACCAGTTGCAGGATGTCGCGTTGATGGCCGACATCAAGGGCCGAAGTCGGTTCATCAAGCAGCAGAACCGGTGCATCCTGGGCAAGCAGCATGGCAAGCCAGACACGTTGGCGTTCCCCGCCCGAAAGGCTTGCGACAAAGCGGTCGGCAAAATCGGTGACATGGGTCATTTCCATGGCGCGTTCGATCTTTTCATGATCGTCCGCCCGGTAGCGGCCAAAAGCACCGCGCCACGGATAGCGGCCAAAGGAGACCAGTTCGCGCACACTAAGGTGGCGGGGACAATCGGGCTTTGCGGCAGATAGGCGACCTTGCGGGCGAAATCGCGCGTGCTGTGGGTGTCGAGAATCTGGGTATCAAGCGTGATCTGGCCGGATGCCGGTTTGTTCTTGCGGGCCAGCAATTTCAAAAGCGTGCTTTTGCCCGATCCGTTATGTCCGACGATTGCGCTGAATTCGCCGGTCGGGAAGGACACCGAAATATCGCCCAGCAGCGTTTTCGGGTTCTTGCCTTCGCTTTGGAAGGAGACATTTTTCAGATCGAACATTGGGCGGAAACTCGCAAGAAGTCGGTGCCGGTGCAAAATCGCGGGTCGCATCCGGCAAAGCAGGCTGCATGGTTATGAGAATGCCTATCAATAACCAAATGAAAATGCAACCGAGTTGCGATTGCGTTATAGGGTTAAAGTCAATCATCATACAAAATGACTTTTCAGTTTCACCCATTCGCGATAGCAATAGACATAACGAGTTCCCTGCGCCGGATCGCGGTCGGACGGCCCACCGGTTTGCATTAAAGGGACAGGTCAAAACGGGGAAAACCCGCCAGAATATCAGGGAGATATCATGTCCAAAGTCAAAACGGTCCTGCCGAATTTACGCTGCACACTGGGCGAGGGACCGCATTGGGATGCCGAGGATGGTGTCCTTTACTGGGTGGATATTGTCGGTAAAACCGCATTCGCATTGCGCCCGCGTGATGGCGGTTCGAGAAGCTGGACGTTTGATCAGCCGGTATCGGCGATTGTGCCGCGCACCGGTGGCGGGCTTTTGGTGGCCCTTGCCGACGGATTGGCGTTTCTGGATGCCGAAAGCGGACAGACGACCCCGTTTGTCGCCCCGGATGCCGATCATCCCGGCAACCGTTCGAACGAGGCGCGTGTCGATCCGGCGGGGCGGTTCTGGCACGGGACCATGCAAAACAATATCGGCCCGAATGGCGAAGACCTGCCGGTGACGGTATCGACCGGAACGTTAAACCGGGTTGAGCCGAATGGCGATATCAAACGCTTTGTTGCCGATATCGGGATTTCGAACACGTTGCTGTGGTCGGCCGATGGCAAAAAGATGTTCTTTGGCGATACGATCAGGAATACGCTTGATGTCTATGATTTCGACATGGCAAGCGGCACACCGTCCAACCCGAAGCCGTTCTTTTGCCAGCACGAACGCGGCAATATGGATGGATCGGCGATGGATGCGGATGGCTATATCTGGAATGCGCGCTGGGGCGGGAGTTGTCTGATCCGGTTTGCGCCCGACGGGTCGGTTGACCGTATTGTCGAACTGCCGGTGACACAGCCGACCAGTTGTGTGTTTGGCGGGGCGGACCTTAAAACGCTTTATATCACGTCGGCATCCGTCGGTCTGGATGGCAATGGCAACGAGCTTGAAGGTGCTTTGCTGTCGATTGAAACCGATGTGGCGGGGGAGGGCTGCACCCGGTTTGCCGGTTAGGCAGGTATCGGGTTACGTGGTGTCAGGTGGTTTTGCCGTCTACCGGTGCCGTGATGAAATAACATAACTTTAATCAGTAATTTTGCCGATTTTTGGCCTTGGTTTTCTTGTTGTTTGCGTTCACGATTGTGAGCGGGGGAATATACCCAATAATAACACGAGCGAACTGAGGCCAGAATGAAACTCTCTTCATGGATTTGGGGAAGGTTGCAGGCGGTATTGATGATCGGGCTTCTGGCTCTGGTCACGGGCTGTGCCGGACTGCAATCAAATCAGGACCGGGTAACCGGGACCGTTGTTTTTCGCGAAAAGATTGCTCTGGCACCAAACAGTGCGGACCTTGTCGTGCGGTTGCTTGACGTATCGAAGGCCGATGCGCCGTCGACCGAAATTGCATCCGTTACCAATCCGGCGGGCAATCCGCCGATGGTATTTATCCTGCCCTATGATGCCAAACGGATCGATCCGCGCCATCGTTACGTGGTCGAAGCCAGGATCGTGACCAAAAACGGCGACCTTCTGTTCCGCAACGATCAGGCCTATCCGGTTTTGACCAATGATGCGCCAGATGATGTCGAGATACTGGTCAAACGCACCGGGCCGGGATCGGCAGCCGAAGCACGCAATGGTGGCAGTTCCGACATTGAACGCGATGTTGCGGCAATCGAGGCACGGCTGCCTGATCTTCGCATGATCCCGGGGGCCTATAGTGCCGGGGACAGCAAGGCGACATTCAAAGCCTATGTCACGACGGACGGCGAGCCGGTCTATGTCGAAGAACATCGCGATCTGGGCGAATATGGCAGTTCGAACGTCAAATTCTATTACCGGAACGGCACGCTTTTGCGCTTTGTCGAGGATGCCAGCCGGACCAATTTCGGCGGGGCGACGGGGGATGATACCCTGAACTTTACGCTTAACCTTGATTTTGCCATGGGGCGTTTCGCGGGCGGAACCAAAACGGTCAATGGCGTGCTTGGCACCCCGGACGAGCATGAAGTCAGCGGGGCCATGGCCCAAAGCAACGTCGCGTTAAGCCGGATCGAAGCCGCGCTGGGCGAGGCAGCAATGGCCCCGGTCACCGGACGCCAGACCTTTGTCTGCGAGGATAAAAGCCGGTTTTATGCATCATTCGAAGGTCGCAAGGGCGAGGCGGTTGTCGAATTCCTTGGCCGGGAGCCATTGGTTCTGAACATCAAGCGGACCGGGTCGGGATATGAATATGCCAACGAGATGTATTCGATCCGCGGCAAGGGACAGGACGCCATTTGGACCGGGCCGACCGGTTCGACCAAATGTGCGGTTTCGGCCGAAATTACCGGTCTTGCCCTGGCACCCGGCGATTTTCCGGTTGTCGCTGTCGAGGAGCTTGAAAAGCCCGACAACCCGGAATGGACACGCTTCATCAACGAGCTGATGCCGGCAATCAATTCCTGCCTTGCGGTATCGAGCGGCGATCTGACATCGGTTCTGAAAGCTTGGCCGATGAACCACGGCATGATCGGAGTTCGCACAATCAACAGCAATGGCGGGCGTTATGATTGTCTGGCACCGTCTGACGGACTTGGCGAAGTGCATACCGAACTGGTTGAAGCCAATACCAACCGTCTGCCCGAGGAGGGAGCCGTGCGCTTCACCCCGGCAAGCGGGGCCTATCCCGGCGGGGAATGTTTCAGCCATCAGCGGCTTGAACATAACGGTATCTTTATCGGCTGGCTATCGCGCAACAACTGTACGAGCTGATGAACGAAACTCTTTAACAGAAAAGCCCCGCAGCATTGGCTGCGGGGCTTTTTCATCAGATTAAGGTCGTTTTATCAATGTGCCAACTCAATGTGCCATCTGGCCGGTGGCCCGAAGCACGCCGGTGGAACCCGAAAGAGCATCCCCGTTGCCAAGATTGATGCCAAGGAACCGGTGGCGATCAAAATGCCCCGGCATCATTAGCCCGTTTGCAGGCGCCGGATGGAAGCCGAAGCGTGCGTAATAGTCCGGGTCGCCGACCAGCAGAACCGACTGGTGCCCGGTTGATTGTGCGGCGTTGAGTGCCGCATACATCAAACCCGCACCAACGCCCGAGCCGCTATAGGTCTTTTCAACTGCAAGCGGACCCAGCAACAGCGAAGAACCGCTGTCACCGGCTTTGACATTCCACAACCGGACCGTCCCGATCATATGTTTGCCGTCGTGGGCGACAAACGCCAGACCGTCAGCCGGAAGGCGGCCACGTCGCAGCAATTCAGACGATTTCTGAAAGCGAGCCGGACCCATCACGCGATCAAGCAGCTTTTCACGTTCGACGTGCGAAAGGCTGTTTTCGCGATCAATCACGATCATCGATGTGATCCCTAGATCACATAGGCGGTCAGCGGCGAGAAACCGTTGAACGCCACCGAGGCATAAGTGGTGGTATAAGCACCGGTTGCTTCGATCAGAACCTCGTCACCGATGGTCAGGGCAATCGGCAGGTCGTATGGTTTCTTTTCGTAAAGCACGTCGGCCGAATCACAGGTCGGACCGGCAAGAACACACGGTGCAACATCGCCGCCGTCATGGATCGTGGTGATCGGATAACGGATTGCTTCGTCCATGGTTTCGGCAAGGCCACCGAATTTACCGATATCAAGGTAAACCCAACGCACCGGATCATCGGCATGTTTGCGCGAAATCAGAACGACTTCGGCTTTGATCACGCCGGCATCACCAACCATGCCACGGCCCGGTTCGATGATGGTTTCGGGCATGTGGTTGCCGAAATGGGTGTGAAGCGCGTCAATGATCGCCGAGCCATAGGCTTCGGTTGCCGGAACGTCGCGCAGATAACGGGTCGGGAAACCGCCACCCATATTGACCATGCGAAGGACAATGCCTTTTTCGGCCAGGGTGCGGAAAATCGACGATGCTTCTGCAAGGGCGGTGTTCCATGCATCAAGATTGCACTGCTGCGATCCGACATGGAAGGAAACGCCGTACGCGTCCAGACCCATGTGATGGGCATGCTGAAGAACTTCGAGCGCCATGCTCGGCGCGCAACCGAATTTGCGCGACAGTGGCCATTCGGCACCTTCGCCATCGGTCAGGATGCGGCAGAACACACGCGAAGCCGGAGCAACACGGGCAATCTTTTCGACTTCTTCGACGCAATCAACGGCGAACAGGCGGACACCCAGCGCATAGGCACGCGCAATGTCGCGTTCCTTTTTGATGGTGTTGCCAAATGAAATACGTTCCGGCGAGGCGCCTGCGGCCATCGCCATTTCGATTTCGGGCACGGATGCGGTGTCGAAGTTGCTGCCAAGATCGGCAAGCAGGCTTAGAACTTCCGGTGCCGGGTTTGCCTTGACCGCATAGAAAATGCGGGAATCCGGCAGGGCACGGGTGAAGGTTTCGTAGTTACGCTGAACCACGTCAAGGTCGACGACCAGGCACGGACCTTCCGGTCGGTTCTGGGCGAGAAAATCGATAATACGCTGAGTTGCCATTGGGGCGTTCTCCCATTCCACGATATGGCAGCTTGCGGCACCTGATGCGTTTAGGCGCGGTGGAGGCGCAGTAACGCGGACTACCGACAGGCTGATAAGCTCCGGTGCCTACCGGAACTTGCGAAACTTTTTGCCTCGCTATGGATGGGAGTTTCCCGTCCGCACGTAGGGCAATGATGGTGTGCCTCTTCAGTGTCGGTGGTATTTGGACAACCACCTGAGACCAAAAAAGCCCTACACCGTCGTTGCTTTAAGTAAGTCCTACGGGTTCCATCTAGCAGGACCACCACAGGCACGTGCGACTTTGGGCAAGTCGCGATGTACGCCTGTTGGACCCGACGTGCAAGTGAAATTTTATGGCCTTTTGTCATGGAGCAACCGCAGAAACGTCGAATAAATCATGTTGCTTTGCACAAAATGGCGCGAATGGCCGATTTGGGGGGTGGCAAGAACGTGATTTATCTGATTTCAACATGGGGCATTGCAATTTGTGCATACCGCCAGCACAGGAATAAAATATTTCTATGGATTAACGTCGGCGATGTAATGCAGGCATTGGCCGTTTTCATACCACCCCATACGCTTTTGCAGCCGGATTGAGGCTGTGTTTTGGGTGCGGGCGATTGACCACAGTTCGGAAAATCCCATCTCGCGGTAGAGATCCATTGCATATCCGCTAATCCATTCTGCAAGTCCGGTGCCCCACCACGGACGAAGGACTGCGACCCCTGAAAACATTGGGGAATTGGAGCATTCGGTATAGGCCACTATCCTACCCGTTGCTTCATCGCGGGCATAAAGCAGCCACATATCATCGGTTTCAGCCAGATTCATAATCTGGTTGCCGGTCAAACAGGTGTGCATCAATTCGTTGGCATATGCACGATTGTAGAATTCTGCCAGTTGCTCGGCGATTTCCCGGTCAAGATGTTTGCGGTCAAAGCGGTGCAGGCTGATGCCTGGTACGGATTGGTAGGAATAGGAGGCCCCGTCCCACGAAAACCGCAGGGTGCGGAGACTTTCATCTTCGATAAATCCGCAGGAGGCGAGAAATGGAACAATGTTCATGTTTTCAGGCAGCAACGCAATTACCTGCCGAGTGAGGCCGTGTTCGCGAAATGCTTCATCCATTCCCTGTTTCAGGGCCTTTCCGACACCCTGTCGGCGGTAATCGTCATCGACCATAAAGACGACGTTTCGGCAATCATCGGAAAAATAAGGGCGCCAGTTGGCAAAGCCGACACCGATGCATTGGTTTTCTCGAATGGCAATTACCAGAACAGCAAGCTGCATCGACGGGTTTTCAAGTACGGATTGCCAGAAATTGTAATGGGGCGATTCCGGTCTGGTCACGCCCCACCCGTCAAGCATGCGATAGAGCATATCATGCATGGTGGCAGGATCGTATTGCGAAACGGTCGTCGGGATTATACTGGCTTGCATGAAGGGATGCCCGGCGTATCGGAAAAGATAAAAAACGCGATTGCCGAGTTGGCAATCGCGTCGGAATAATTTTCTGGCAACAAGGTGGCCTGATGCATTGGTACTGGCCGGACAAGTTGCCTTGCTTCATCACGGATGACGAAGTTGTATCCATGCACGGATCAGGCCATTACGTCCGAAGTTTCGTCCTCGTCCTCGGAGACTCTGCAACTGCTGCAGCAGCACGGGAGCATAGCGGAAACAGAGGAGACATGAAGATCTTCGTCATCGGCAAAATGGCACAATCTTTGTGCCTGAACTGATTCTTCGGCAGGATTTTTGTGTGTCATATCCCGGATACTCCTGAATGAGTTAAGCTCGTGATCAGTGAGACTAAAGTCCGAACCAGGCGCACCGTTACGGTGATGCCGGTTTGCAAATCAAGTCGTCAGTGTGGGAAAATTATTCTTTCCCCCCAATTTCTTGTCCCGAAATGAATTTACATCACAGTTTAAGGGGATGCAACCTGAGGTTAATCAGAAGCGTTTCGTACGTGTTGGGATCGATGCTTGCAGAACCGGTAAAGTCGGTGCAATCTGATCCAAAATCCATCCAGAATACACGGAAAATCGGGGATACAGGGCTTTGCGATGACGTCACAGGACGACAGAAACTATATTGCACTCGCGCCTCATTTTACGCTGCATAAGATCGAAACAGATTCCTTTCTACTGCTTTCGGAAGATCAGAGCTTTCGCCTGCGCGGCGAGGGATATTCATTAATCCTGCCTTTGCTGGATGGTTCCCGAACATGCAGGGAAATTGTTGAAAACCTGCAAGACCGGACCGCAGAGCAAGATATCGTTGCCCTGATTTCCCATATGCAGAACAAGGGTTATATCGTGCGGGTCGAACCCGGCGCGGATAGTGGGCGTCTGGCTTTCTGGAGCGCGAGTGGTTTTATCCCCGCTGATTGCGAACGCGTTCTGCAGGGATACAGGGTTGCTGTTGTTCCGCTGGGCGGGGACGGGGCTGGCGGACCTGTGCAGGCGGATGAACTTTCTGCAATGTTGACGGCCAGCGGGTTTACGGTTGCGGATTATCGCGATGCCGACGTCGCGCTGGTATTGTGTGATGATTATCTGCAACAGGCTCTGGCTGATTTTGCACAGACAGCCGGCAAGCTGGGCCTGAAATGGATTCCGTTCAAGCCGGGAGGAATTTCGGCATGGTTCGGGCCGGTTATTGGCGGGCAAGATGACAAAGCGAACTGTTATTTCTGTCTGTCGCGTCGTCTGGCGGAACATCGGCCAGGGGACGGTATGCTGGTCGCCGGGACGGCTTGCCCCCGACCGGCAAAAGCCCTGACGCGGGCTTCACTGGCGATTGCGTTTGGTTTTGTCGTGATGGAAGTCACCCGGTTTGCCCTTCGGCAATCTGATACGATCATGTCCTCATTGATCCGTTGGCAATTGAGGGATGGCGGGCGCGATATCCATCATGTACCACTGTTTGACGATTGTCCGGCGCATATGATCGGGGGGGGCGGTTCTTCAGATATGTTGCACAGGCCGGTTCGGCTGGCTGCGGTTCGTAATCACAGCGGGGCCGACGGAGGATGGCGTGCCTTGTCCCCGGACGAGGCGCTTGCCCGGCTTGAGCCGATTGTAAGTCCGCTGACAGGGATTGTCAGCCAGATCTACCGTGCCAGCCCGGCAGAAGGACTTTATGTTTATACTGCGGCACAGGGAAACCGCATTTCAATTGATCCTCGCCAGAATCGTACTCTTGGCCGCCCCGGAGGTGCGGCGGGCAAAGGGCTTAGCGACGAGCAGGCCCGTATCAGTTGCCTGGCCGAGGCTGTTGAACGCTATAGCGCACAGTGGAGTGGGGCGGAAAAAACCTTTCAGGCTTGCTGGCGCAATGTGCGCGATATTGCCCCGCACCCGACTGATTTTCTTCAGTTTTCAGAAAATCAGTATCGCGATCGGGGGACGCTGAACCGCGATCTCGGTATGATGGGACGTATTCCTGAACCCTTTGACGAAACCGCGATTGTGGATTGGACCCCGGCATGGTCATTGCGTGATGATGCGCCGCGCTGGCTGCCGACACGATTTTGCTATTTCGGGTATCCCGGAATGGCATCGGGGGATCACAAATTCTGCTGGGCTGATTCCAATGGCTGCGCCACGGGCGGAAGTATCGAGGAAGCCATCCTGCAAGGGTTTCTGGAAGTGGTTGAACGTGATGCGGTTTCGATTTTCTGGTATAACCGGTTACGTGTTCCGTCGATTGCATTTGATGGCCTTGATGATGCCTATGTCGCAAAAATGAAAGACTATTATCGCGGGCTTGGTCGCGATTTGTGGCTGCTGGATCTGACAACCGATTTGGGAATTCCCGTGGTTATGGCGGTTTCTGCCCTTGGGGGCGGTAGCCGTATCTGGTGCGGGATCGGTGCGCATCTTGACGCCCGGATCGCGGCTTTGCGTGCGTTGACGGAAATCAATCAGACCCTGCTGATCGATGCCGCACAGGATGATGATAACAGCGGCAATCATCACATGCTGGAAGATGCCTTCTTCCACTGGTTGGCAGAGGCAACGCTGGCCGGCCATCCTCATATGGCTCCGGCAAAGGTTCCCCTGCGACTGGTGGAACATATGCCGACGCGATCCTTTGATACGATTGATCAGGCGGTTCGGTTTTGTGTGGATCGTATGGCGGATGCAGGATTTGACACGATTGTGGTGAATTACAGCCGGGATGATATACCGCTTTCGAGTGTGCGGGTCGTGGTGCCGGGGCTGCGCCATTTCTGGAATCGTCGTGCGCAGGGGCGGCTGTTTGATGCCCCGGTCCGTATGGGATATCTGGATCGTCCTCTGACCGAGGATCAGCTTAATCCTCTGCCTTTCTTCTTCTAGTTTCGGGCAGCAGCATGACCGGAATGGCAAGTGACATGACAGTATCCTGTATTTCCGATCCGTTTATCGGTGTGACGCTGATTCCGCAGGTTTCGGTTGCGCGTCATGATGTGGCAAGCGGTGTAATGCATCTGGAGATTGACTGGCAAACAGGGGCAAGGAATGACGGGCCTGTTGTTGTCGATGTGCCATGGGCAGATCCGGTCAGTGGTGCGATCATTGCGCGGTGGGCCGGTGGCCGGGGTGAAAGTCTTTCAGACTTGCGCAGAACAATGCGCGAATTCTGTGAACCAATGGACGGTGTCCAAGCCGATGAAATGATACAGGGATATCTGGACAAGCTGGCCCGACTACAGCTTTTGCGCTGGTGGTACGATCCGGCCTGTTTGATCGGCAGAGATGAAAAGATCGGGCCGGAAATGGATGTTCCTGCCTGTATTCTTGATAGTGGTTCAAGGCTTTATCACTTGCCGTGGGGTATTGCGAATGTACCGGAAGAAGCGCGATTGTCGCGGTTTGTCTGTATTCGTCGCGAGGGTGGAAGCATCATTGCAGAAAATGCCGAAATACACGCGCAAATCACCTTTCGGGGTGATGCCTTGACGCTTGTCGGCTGTTTGCTGGATATGAATGTGAATAAACCGGATGAGGCGTTTCGTCATTTCCTGTGGCGGGCCGGATTTCTGGAAGTACCGGCGCATGATAGGCCAGAACGGCAGGGCCGGGCCTTTCATGAACAAATATTCCATAGCCGGTCGCGCGGTTTTATGGGGTTACGCATGATCGGAATGAATTTCGGTTTCAAGGGAACGGTTATGTCGCTGTCGGCGCATAAATCGCCAATGTCGGATATCCGGATTGATTTGCCGGGTCCAGCGGACGGAGGCGCGACAGATGGGGATGCTCTTTATGCGGTGATGGAGCGGCGCCAGTCATACCGAAGGTCTGGAAAAACGCCGTTAACATTGCGTGATATCGGTCTGTTTTTGTGGCGGACTGTCTCTACCCGCAAGGAGATGAAAGGCGGGGGGCAGGAATTGCTGAAACGGCCTGTCCCGGGGGGCGGGGCGATACATGAACTGGAATTCTATCTGGTGATTCATCGTTGCGATGGGCTGGCACCGGGAACTTATCATTATAACGGAAAACAACACGCGCTTTATGCCCTGCGGGACAGGGAAAAAATGCGGATGGCACTGCTACAAAATGCGGCGACGAGCATGAATGAAACCGGATATCCAGATTGCCTGATTATCATAACATCACGGCTGTTTCGCCTAGCATGGAAATATAGCGGGATTTCGTATCGTCTGTCTTTGCTGAATGCAGGGGTGGCGATGGAGGCATTTTATCTTGTTGCGACCGAAATGGGGCTTTCACCCTGTGCTTTGGGTAGTGGGGATAGTGCTGCTTTTGCACTGGCCAGCGGGGTTTCCATGGATGATGAACCGGCAATTGCCGAATTTGTCCTGAATGGTCCACCGGACAAAGATTTGCTTGATGGTCATGCGACGTCAACAGATTGATCGTGCCCTGTAAACGGATTGGCGATAGATAACAGGCTGAGACAGTGGCGTAAATTTGCACAGGATGGCACGAATTGGACTGGCTTATCATTGCGGTATTTGTCGGCGTTTACATCGGCATGGCACTGGGGCGGTGGCCGGGGCTTGCTATCAATCGTACGGGGATTGCCGTCATCGGGGCGTTGGTGCTGCTGTTAAGCGGGGCGATTGACGGGGACGCGGCACTGGCGTCGGTCGATTTCGCGACACTTTCGGTTTTGCTGACATTAATGGTGTTGTCATCGCAATATGCCGCCAGCGGTTTCTTTGACTGGATCGGCAACCGGATTACCCATCTTGATCTGCCCCCGCGCGGGCTTCTGGCCGGGGTGATTGCGATTTGCGGCGGCTTGTCGGCGGTGATGAACAATGCTGTCGTCGTCTGGGCGGTAACACCGATCCTGATGCAGGGTGTGGTGGCCCGCCGTCTTGACCCGCGTCCCTATGTGATTGCGGTGGCCTGTGCGGCCAATGCCGGGTCGGCGGCAACCCTGATCGGTAATCCTCAAAACCTGATGATTGCCGAATTCGGGCAGCTTGATTTCACAGCCTTCCTTCTGGCGTGCGGTGTGCCCGCTCTGATCGGGCTTTTTATTGTCTATGGCGTGATTGCCTTCGGCCCGATGACGCGGACCGCGTTTGATCCGGTGCTAAACGGCGCGGTATTGGACGAAGGCACAGAGATCATCCTTGACCGGCCGATGCTGATCAAGGCGGTGGCGGCGACGATTGCGGTAATTGCGATCTTTATCTTTGTCGAAGACCGCGCGCTTTGGTCATTGCTGATTGTGGCGATGCTGTTGCTTAGTCGCAGGCTTGGCACCGATCAGGTGTTGGGCCGGGTGGACTGGCATTTGCTGGCGCTATTTTGCGGGTTGTTCATCGTCACCGGGGCGATGGCCGGGGATGATGCGATTGCCGCCTTCTTCCGCGATGCGCTATCCGGCCTTAGAATTGATAATCCGGCGGTGTTGGCTACGCTGTCGCTTGCGGGTAGTAACACGATTGGTAATGTACCGCTGGTGATGATGTTGCTGTCACTTGGCCCGGATTGGACGCCGGAACTGTTGCACGGGCTTGCGGTTTTCAGCACATTGTCAGGCAATTTTTTAATTGTCGGGTCAGTTGCCAATATCATCGCGGTCGAACAGGCCCGTGCCGCCGGTATCATTATTAGTTTTGGCGATTATGCGCGCATTGGCATCCCGGTTACCCTGTTCAGTCTTGCGCTGGCGCTTGTATGGTGCATGATATTTCTCATGTAATAATCGGGGGTAGGGGATGGAGGATTTCTTTGCGCTGGCACCGCGCTGGCAGCTTTTGATCATTATTGCGGGCATTGCGGTCTGTTTTGCATTTGGCAATATCGTCTTCTGGCGGGCGCGCAAAACCGGGGAAAGCGTCATTCCGGTCGCTCCGTTTTTCGTGACGGCAACGACGATGTTTGCCTTGATGTTCAGTTTTCTGGCCGTTGAATTATGGCGTTTGAACGACCGGGCCCAGTTTGCGCATAACCAGGAACGTACGGCACTTTCGCGATTGCATGAAACTTCGCATTTTGACCGTTTCAACCTTTCGGAAATCGCATCGCTTGCTGGGACTTATCAGAAACTGGTGGTGAATGACGAATGGGGAGAGTCCCGAAACCGCGAAGCTGATCCTGAAGTCGACGCGATCATTCATGATATCCGACGAATCATCGTCAATGCCGCCTTTGACGGTCTGACAAGCCCGGTGGCAAGCGACCTGATTGCGGCGGTCAATATGCTGGAAAGTGCCAGGGTGGAGCGCCTGACAATTGGCGGGAACGATCACGGGTCTTTCAAATGGATTGGTGTGATTGTTCTGGTAGTGTTGTCGCATATCGCGATTGCGATGGTACATGCTGACCGGCCACGGGCGGGACGGCAGGCGCTGGTGCTGTTTGGCGGGGTGGTTCTTTTTGTGTTCTGGCTGCTGGCAATATATGCCAATCCCTATGCTGGTGGTGTCAGAATAGAACCCGATTTCGAAGGAATACACATGTCCTACGGGCCGGAATGAGATCCGGATTTGTGTCTAAAACAGGAAAAGACCATTTTATGGCAGCACTGAAAATTACCGCAGGATCCTTTCAATTTGATGCTGTGTTCGAAATTGAAAGGGCCCCGCAAACTTGCAAGGCGTTCATGGATCGCATGCCGTTTGAAAGCAAGGCGGTGCATGTTCGCTGGAGCGGCGAGGGGGTGTGGATGCCGCTTGGCGATTATCAATTTGGTGTAGGGTATGAAAACCACACCAGTTTCCCGGCACCGGGCCAGATCATCCTGTATCCCGGCGGCATCAGCGAAACCGAAATCCTGTTGGCCTATGGCGGTGTTCATTTCGCATCCAAGGTCGGGCAGCTTGCCGGCAACCATTTCATCACGGTTACCAGTAATCTCGAAGACCTTGAAAAGCTCGGCAAGATGACGCTTTGGGAAGGTGCACAACCAATCCGGTTTGAGATGGCGTAATAATATTGAGGGTGTGAAGCGGCACACTCGCTTATGAGGC
Source organism: uncultured Thalassospira sp. (assembly GCA_966210655.1). Classification (GTDB taxonomy): domain Bacteria; phylum Pseudomonadota; class Alphaproteobacteria; order Rhodospirillales; family Thalassospiraceae; genus Thalassospira. The sequence goes on along the minus strand of CBIHMD010000021.1, from coordinate 381 downwards.
CAGTCTGATCTAGAACACTTCTTATCTTTGGGGCAGGCGGGCGAGTGCGGACGTGTTCGAAACAATAAATCTTTGGATTCAGGATCATCAGCAACTGGTCTATAGCCTAATCTTTACCTATTGCGTGAGCAAGGCCAGCATCCTACCGGTTTTTGTTGGCATCTTTGTCGTGTCCGAAAGTCTTCTGATCGGGCCATCCATGGTCGCGATGATTTCCGGTGCCTTTGTCGGCGACATGGTGCGGTTCTGGCTCGGACGGAAATATGGCGATGCGATTGTCAGAAAGCTGCCTGATTCGTTTTCAAAGTGGTTGGGCAAAACCATGCGCCTGTTTGAGCATTATGGCGTCGCCTATATCATGCTGTGTCGCTATCCTAACAC
>CBIHMD010000020.1:0-14381 GCA_966210655.1 uncultured Thalassospira sp. | reverse complement strand
GCCTTCGGCATTCTGATAAGGCGAAATCACCATCGAAAGTCCTGATCCGCCGAACAATTTATTCTCGGATCCGATGAAAATCTGCACCCCTTGGGCAATCGTGGTGACATCAAGCAATTCAATCATCTGATCGCGTGCTTCGAGCACATTAAACAGCCGTCTGACAGTTTCGAGCTGTTCGATCGTGTCGATATTTTCAAGCAACTGCGACTGGCCCTTGACGATCAGGGACGAACCCTTGACCCCGCCGGCCCATGTCGCAAGCCCGGCATCAATCAGGCCTGTCGATAATTCGTCAAGTTCCTGTTTGATGCGGTCGCGTTCGAGACTCATCAATTGCCGGGCGTCATCAAGTGTCTTTCCGGCCAATCGGGTATTTAGATAGTTCGACGCTTCTGTCAATGCCGAGGTCGGCAAATCGGGCGGAACATCAAGGATACGATTCTCGACATTGCCGGTTTGCGACACCAGAACGGCAAGAACCTTGCCCGGTGAAAGGGCAACAAATTCAATCTGCTTTAAACGGATTCCATCGGTTTTCGGTGCAACGACAAGCCCGGCACATCGTGACAGGCCCGATAGCATACTGGTTGCTTCGCCCAGCATCTGATCAAGCGAATAGCCCGCCTGTTCACAATTCTTGGTCAATTGATCGCGTTCGGCATTCGGCAAATCGCCAACTTCCATCAGGGCATTGACGAAAAGACGCAGGCCTTTTTCGCTGGGTAACCGACCCGCCGAAATATGGGGAGCGACCAGAAGTCCCATTTCTTCAAGATCGGACATCACATTGCGGATGGTTGCCGCCGAAAGATTTTCCGACATGCGGCGTGCAATCGACCGCGAGCCAATCGGTTCGCCGGTTTCGACATAGGCATCGACGATCTGGCGAAAGACTTCGCGGGATCGCGCATTCATATCGCCCAATAATGTGTCGTCAAACAGCGCCATGTCCAACCTGTCAAAACCAAATGTGTTGCGTGGAATTTAGTGAGGTGTCAGGCATGCGTCAATGAAGCTGGCAGATCGGAATAACTGCCATCCGATACCCAAAGTTGGACACGGATCAGGAACTCGATCCAGAAATCCCGTTGAATTCGTCGCGAATCGGGTTTGATCACGGTTTTTTCGATCACAGGCGGGAGGTGTTCCTGCCGGGTTTTTGCCGTTATTTTCCGGGAAACTGCTGGACCTTTGTGGCGATGCTCAGTAGCTTTGGCCGCAATTTCAGCTATCGTTGATCAGCCGTAAAGGCCGATCCGACCCAGAACAAAGAGGTTTAGACCCCATGCGTCCATCCGGCCGTAATTTCGATCAGCTTCGCGACGTTTCCATCGAAACCGGTGTTTCCAAATATGCTGAAGGCTCCTGCCTGATCAAATTTGGGGATACCCATGTGATTTGTACCGCGACGGTCGAGGATAAGGTGCCGGGCTGGATGCGCAATTCCGGCAAGGGTTGGATCACTGCTGAATACGGCATGCTGCCGCGCGCAACCGACAGCCGTATGCAGCGCGAAGCCGCGCGCGGTGGTCAGTCGGGACGTACCCAGGAAATCCAGCGTTTGATTGGTCGCTCGATCCGTGCGGTGGCAGACCTCAAGGGCATGGGCGAAATGCAGATGCGCCTTGATTGCGACGTCATTCAGGCCGATGGCGGTACGCGTACCGCATCAATCACCGGGGCCTATGTTGCGGCTCATCTGGCGTTTCAGGGTGTGCGTCGCCTGGGTTTGATCAAGGAAATCCCGTTAACCCAACCGGTTGCGGCAATTTCCTGCGGGATTTATCAGGGCGAAGCGGTGCTTGATCTTGATTATGCCGAAGATAGTAATGCTGGTGCAGATGCCAATTTCGTTCTGGCGGGCAATGGCGGCATTGTTGAGGTTCAGGCGACAGCCGAAGATGTGCCGTTTGATCGTTCTGCTTATGACAGGATGTTTGAACTGGCTGAGAAAGGTTGCAAAGAACTGTTTGCCAAACAGCGTGCTGCCATCGGTTTTTAAGAATTGCTTCGGGCGGGGCATTTGCTGTCTCGCCCGGAATTGCATCTGTATTTCCCATCCGTCCCCGTCTTAATGACCCGACTATCTCAGGCAGCATCATGGCCCGTCGCTTTACGGAAAAAAAACTCGTCATCGCCAGCCATAACAAAGGCAAGATCAAGGAAATAGCCGAATTGCTTGATCCGTTCGGGATCGAAGTGATTTCAGCCGGTGATTTGAACCTTCCCGAACCCGATGAAACCGAAAACAGCTTTATCGGCAATGCGCAGTTAAAGTCGCTTGCCGCGACCCGGGCTGCGAAATTGCCGGCTTTGTCCGATGATAGCGGCATGGCTGTTTCGGCCCTTGACGGGGCGCCGGGCATCTATTCGGCCCGCTGGGCCGGGCCGGACAAGGACTTCGACCTGGCGATGGAAAAGGTCCAGAACGGTATTGGCAGTCATCCAGACCGCCGGGCGGCTTTTATCTGTGCCTTATCGTTGGCTTGGCCGGATGGCCATGTCGAGAATTTTGAAGGTCGGGTCGAAGGCGAAATTGTCTGGCCGAAACGCGGGGGGCACGGTTTTGGCTATGACCCGATATTCCAGCCGAAGGGTTCAGATCAGACCTTTGGCGAAATGGATCCGGCAAAGAAACATGAAATGAGTCATCGGGCGGATGCCTTTCGCCAGTTGGTCAGGGCTTGTTTCGAGTAAGTTTTTGGCGGTCAAGCTGCCTGCATCGAACCTATGCACGCATCGCTGATGTAACCATTGGCGGTGCGTGTTACTTTATCCGTCTTTCCCGCAGTTGAAGATCGAGAGCCGCGTGTCCCAAGCAAACGCAGAAGCCGTCCCGTTTGGCATCTATATCCATTGGCCGTTTTGCCTGTCGAAATGTCCCTATTGCGATTTCAACAGTCACGTCGCGGACAAGGTTGATCATGCGCGTTGGCGGGCAGCCCTACGGGCTGAACTGGCAGCGGGGGCAGCACGTCATCCCGGTCGCACCGTCGGGTCAGTGTTTTTCGGTGGTGGGACGCCGTCGCTGATGGATCCTGAAACAGCCGGGGCACTGATCGCCGATATCAAGGCTTTCTGGCCAGTAACCGATGATATTGAAATTACGCTCGAAGCCAATCCGGGAACAGTTGAAATTAACCGGTTTTCCGCTTTTGCGGCCAATGGCATCAACCGGGTGTCGATTGGTATTCAGGCGCTGAATGACCGCGATCTTAAATTTCTGGGGCGAGTGCACAATGCGGCGGAAGCCATGCGCGCCCTTGATGTTGCGGCCAATGTGTTCGACCGGTTTTCGTTCGATCTGATTTATGCCCGGCCCGAACATGATCCGAAAGCATGGCGTCGGGAACTGCGCGAGGCACTTGATATCGCGCGCGGTCATATTTCGCTTTACCAGCTGACGATCGAACCGGGTACGCAGTTCTATACCTTGCATCAGCGCGGTGATCTCGTTGTACCGGACGAAGACCTTGCGACCGATCTTTATGAAATCACCCAGGAAGAAACCAGAGCCGCCGGTTATGGCTGTTACGAGGTTTCTAACCATGCCCGTCCTGGGCAGGAAAGCCGCCATAATCTGGTGTATTGGCGTTATGGCGATTATCTTGGTGTTGGGCCGGGGGCGCATGGCCGCGAAGCGGTTATCCAGCCTGATGGCAGCATAAAACCGATGGCGGTACGCCGTCATCGTGTGCCGGAAATCTGGCTGGATCGGGTGGAAAAGCAGGGGCATGGCACGCAGGAAGAAACGGCATTGGCAGCCGGTGAACGATTGATCGAAATGGTGATGATGGGGCTGCGCCTTAATGAAGCCATTCCAACGGCGCGCTTTGAACGGATCATTGGTAAAGGCCCACGTGAAGCACTGGATTCGGAGCGGCTTGAAACCCTGATCGTTTCTGGCGATCTGGTTTGTGACCTGTCCGGTTTGCGTGCAACCGATCAGGGGAGAAACCGTTTGAATGGGGTTCTTCGATACTTGTTCGACCATTCGGCGTGATGTCGGACAGGTCGGAATTCCAAGAATTTTCCAGTGCTTTGTTGCTGTGACCGGGTTTCGCCGAGCCGTTTCGCAAAAGCGTCAAAAAGGTTGTTGACACTGGAATTTGGCAGCGTATATTGCGCCCCGTTCCGGTCGGAAAATCCGGGACGAATACCACAAGCCCCTATGCCCAGGTGGCGGAATTGGTAGACGCGCTGGCTTCAGGTGCCAGTGGCCGCAAGGTCGTGGAAGTTCGAGTCTTCTCCTGGGCACCATACCCCAGTACACTTGATCGTGTACTGGGGTATTGTCGTTTTGGGGTTTGGCAAAAGCCTTGCAGAACATGACTTTTGCGTCGCGGCTGGCTGACGGCTGTGATAAGACGGCGGAGCACCCGCATAGCAGAGAGTCGGAATGATTTCTTCTCGCCCTGATGGCACGGTACCTGACGTCAGTTTTATTTTGCCGGTCTATAACAAGGCGACGGCCTTGCCATATTTTTTTGCGAGCCTCCTTGCGCAGCAGGGGAAGTTTTCGCGTGAGGTGATCTTCATTGATGATGCCTCAACCGATGCATCCCGTTCGGTACTGGACAGCTTGGCGGCAAAACATGATTTTGTCCGGGTGATTGCCAACGATGCCAACGCCGGTCCGGCAATCCGGCTTAATCAGGGAGCGGCACAGGCGCAGGGAAAATACCTTGCGCTGTTTGATTGCGATGAGTTGCTGGCACCTGATGCGATTGCGGTGATGCTGGATCTGGCGCACGATCATGACGCCGACATGGTGCATGGCAGGGGACGAAAAACCGACACGCCAATCGAGCAGGCGAAAGCCGGGATGATCGGCAATGATATTGATGTAAAGACATTTGATGACGCCTTGGGCCGTATTTTAGGGCGCGGCATGGTGCGGATGACGTGGCTGGTGGAGCGGGTACTGTTCGAGCGGGCGGGAGGATGCGACCCCGATGTTTTTATTCAGGATGAATCCCTGCCGTTGCGATTGTCGTTACATGCGCGCCGGATGATTGATGCCAAAATGATTGTGACCGCCATTCCCGATGCGGGCAGTCATCTTTCGGCGAATAAAATGCAGCAGCATCATGATCGTTTCTTGACCTACGCGAATTTTTTGCGTGCGCATCCCGAGATAGCAGCTGACAAGCGTCGCAAAATATTCGGCAAGTGCATTTCGGCGGCACGCAAAGCTAAACGTGATGGTGCGCCCTTCAATAAATCTGATCTCGAACTTCGTTACCTGGCACATAAAATTGGTCTTGGTCGGAATGATTCGGCGGATTTGAGCCGTTTTGCATCTGTTTTTCAAAATCTTTCCGGCATCAGGAGGCCAGCCAAACCGTGATGGCATGGTTCTCCTTTGTGTTTAAGAAAATCTCTATTCAATAGCGGATACAAAACATGCGATGCGGTGTCTCTTTTACATCGCGACGGCGAGGATGCTGTGTTAAGACAGGGCCAAACCAGCATTCTGGAGAATTGCGATGACCAATTTCCTCCATCATGGAGATTTGCCCGACGGGCTTGATCTTGGCAAAGTCGTTGCCATTGACAGCGAAACCATGGGCCTAAATCCGCACCGTGATCGTCTGTGCGTTGTTCAACTCTCGGCTGGTGATGGTGATGCCCATCTGGTGAAGTTTGACGGGGAAAATTACGAGGCGCCCAATCTTAAGAAGCTTTTGGCTGATCCGTCGGTTCTGAAGCTGTTTCACTTTGGGCGGTTCGATATTGCGGTGATGGATAAATATCTTGGTGTGCGGTGCGCACCGGTCTACTGCACCAAGATCGCATCGAAACTGGTGCGCACCTATACTGACCGTCACGGCCTGAAGGATCTCGTACGCGAATTGGCTGGCGTTAATCTGGACAAGCAGCAGCAAAGTTCTGACTGGGGTTCGGCCGATCTTTCAGACGAACAGATCGCCTATGCCGCATCCGATGTGCTGTATCTGCACAAGGCCAAGGACGAGCTTGATCGTCGTTTGGCGCGAGAAGGCCGTACCGAACTGGCGCAAGCCTGCTTTGAATTCCTGCCGATACGGGCGACGCTGGATCTTTCGGGCTGGGAAGAGACGGATATTTTCGCACACTAAGTTCGTCCTTTTGCCAACTGATTTTATCCATCATATTTTTGCGCCGCAGGCCTGCGATGTTAATTCTGTGTAAACCGGCTTCGGGTATGGGAATTGACCATGTTGAAGAGCAGGTACATATTGGCTTTCTTGGCTTGCCAGCACAGATATTCCCGCCCACCTCTTCCCTGTGAACATTTCTGGAATGCTGTTGCAGGGAAATGAAAAAGAAACCGATGACAGTGACCCCGAAACTGCAAAACACACCCGAACCGGCAGCGGAAAAGGATATTGAGGTCGCCCGCCGGGTTTTGGCGATTGAAGCGGATGCGCTGCGTGATCTTTCGGAATCGCTAAATGGTGATTTTTGCAAGGCAATTGATCTGATTGAAAGTCTTGCAGGTCGTTTGGTCGTGACCGGCATGGGAAAAAGCGGTCATATCGCCAAGAAAATTGCTGCGACCTTTGCTTCAACCGGGACGCCATCTTTCTTTGTCCATCCGGCCGAAGCCAGCCATGGCGATCTGGGCATGATCGGCAAGAACGATGCGGTGCTTGCCCTGTCGAATTCTGGTGAAACGCCGGAATTGTCCGATATCATTGCCTATACCAGACGTTTTAATGTTCCGCTGATCGGGATGACCCGTCGCCCGGAAAGCTCGTTGGCAATGCAGTCCGACTATCCGCTGATCCTGCCCAACAGTCCGGAAGCATGCCCCAACAAACAGGCACCGACGACCTCGACAACGGCGATGCTGGCCTTTGCAGATGCAATTGCCGTGACGCTGATGGAACGTCGTGGCTTTAGCGCCGATGATTTCCGTACTTTCCACCCCGGCGGTAAACTGGGGCAGCGGTTGCTGCATGTTAGCGACGTCATGCATGGTGTGGCCGATATTCCGTTGATCGGCGAAGACGCCTTGATGTCTGAAGCATTGGTGATCATGACCGGAAAATCGTTTGGCTGTGTCGGTGTGCTTGATGTTGATGGCAAGATGACCGGTATTGTGACTGATGGCGATTTGCGTCGTCATATGGCGGACAATCTGGTGGCGATGCGGGTTGCCGACGTTATGACACGCAATCCCAGGGCGACCAGACCCGATCTTCTGGCGGTCGAGGCACTTGCCGTTATGAATGATCGCAGCATCACGGCCCTGTTTGTTGTCGACGATATCGGCAAACCGGTGGGACTTGTTCATATTCACGACCTTCTGCGTCTGGGGGTTGCGTAATCCATGAGTGAGGATCGGAAGGCAGAGGTCGAACGGGCAGCACGCACAGCGCGCATGAACGATCACCTGCCGTCCGGCCGGCGCGATGTGCGGATCAATCCGTTTCGCCGAACGATCGTTAATATGCTCAAGCTGGTTCTGCCCCTGATTGCGGCAACGCTTGTCGCACTTGTCGTGCTATGGCCCCAGATCGAAAAAGTTCAGGAAAGCGGTTTTCGCCTTGGCTTTTCGACTACACCCGACGATCTGATGGAAAATGTTACCATGAGTAATCCACGCTTTTTTGGCGTGGACAGTAACCGGCAGCCTTTTACCGTGACGGCCAATGAAGCCGTCGAACAACCCGAAAACCAAGACCGCCTGGCACATGTGCGTCTGGATGCGCCGCAGGCTGATATCACGCTTGAGGACGGGTCCTGGATTGCACTGACCGCGGATAAGGGATTCTACACCGAAAGCGACGAGCTCCTCGATCTGGTCGGAACTGTGAATATGTATCACGATCAGGGGTTCGAAATTCATACCGAGCAGGCCGAGATTGCATTGAGTAACGGAAGTGCCAAAGGCAACGAGCCTGTTGACGGGCAGGGACCGTTTGGAACGATCAAATCAGATACCGGCTTCGAGCTTGAAGACAAGGGGGCTGTGATCCGCTTTTTGGGCAATGCCCGTCTGGTGATCTTCGATAGTGCATTGAAAGGGAAATCATGATCGCAATTGCGCCTTTTGCGATGCGTCGTTTTTTGATGGCAGCAGTTTTGGGTGGTGCGGTGATGGTTCCGTGCGCGGTCGTACAAGCTGATCCGCTTGGCCTTGCCCAGAATGGTGGTGGTGGGCTAGAGGTCGAGTCCGATAACGGCATTGAGTGGCGTCGCAACGAGCAGGTTTTGATTGCACGTGGCAATGCAGTTGCCAAACGCGGCAATTCACGCGTTGATGCAGATGAATTGCGGGCCCTTTATCGGGATAGCGATGGTCAAAGCGAGATTTACCGCATCATCGCGACCGGTAATGTCAAACTGTCATCGGAAACCGATGTCGCGACGGGCGATCAGGCTATCTATGATATTGATGATGCTGTGGTTGTCCTGACGGGGGATAATTTGCAATACAAAACCCCGACCGAGACACTGACGGCCGAGGAAAGCCTAGAATACTGGGAAACCGAGCGCATGGCAGTAGCGCGTGGTGATGCGGTAGCTGTTGCCGAGGATCGTACCCTTCGTGCCGATGTTTTGACTGCACGGTTTGAGGCTGGCGATAATGGCGAAAATGAACTCAGCCGCATTGACGGCGACGGGAATGTGACCATCCGCACGCCCACGGACTTTGTGGTTGGCAATCAAGGCGTTTACGATGCGAAAACGGGTATCGCAACCCTTGTCGGATCGGTTAAGATCACACGCGGCGAAAACCAGTTGAATGGTGATCGTGCTGTGGTTGACCTGAATACAGGTGTCAGCCGATTGACCGCCAACGAAAATGGCGATGGCAAAAGCCGCGTCCGCGGCCTGCTTGTGCCGGAAAAAGACGAAGAAAACAGCCCGGGTCAATCCGGGAATGGCAACTGACGAAGGGTCGGGAATTTGTTCTGGTCGCGCAAAAGCGGAAAATCCGACAGTACACATGCGAACAAGGCTGGCAGTGGCAGTAATGCATCCTCGGGTACTGGCCCGCGACTTGTAACAGCCAACAAGGGGCTGGTCGCGCACAATCTTGGCAAAAGTTTCAAGAAGCGCCCGGTACTGAAAGATGTATCAATGTCGGTACAGCGCGGTGAAGCCGTCGGCCTTCTGGGGCCGAATGGCGCAGGCAAGACCACCAGTTTTTATATCATCACGGGTCTGATTTCTCCGGATCGGGGTAATATTTCGCTGGACGGGCGGGATATCACCATGATGCCGATGTATCAGCGTGCCCGCATGGGAATCGGTTATCTGCCGCAGGAAGCATCCATTTTCCGCGGTATGACAGTCGAGCAGAACATCATGGCCGTGCTTGAGGTTGTCGAGGACGACCGGATCAAGCGCGAGCAGAATCTGGAAGACCTTCTGGCAGAGTTTGCCATCGAGCATTTGCGCCGGACTCCGGCCCTCGCCCTGTCGGGCGGGGAACGCCGTCGTTGCGAGATTGCACGTGCCCTTGCAGCCCACCCGAATTTCGTTCTGTTGGACGAACCGCTTGCTGGTATTGACCCGATTGCGGTCGGTGATATTCGCGATCTTGTACGTCATCTGAAAGATCGTGGCATTGGGGTCTTGATTACTGACCACAATGTGCGCGAGACTCTGGACATCATTGACCGGGCATATATCTTGCATGACGGTCGGGTTTTGATGGAAGGTGGTCCCGATGAAATCGTCAGGAATGACGATGTCAGAAGGGTTTATCTGGGCGATCGTTTCAGCCTTTGATGACACACCTGCTTCTTGGGGGGTTCGGATTGACACGGGGTAGTTCATAATGGCCCTGAAGGCGCGGCTTGATCTTCGTCAGTCCCAGTCTCTTGTTATGACGCCTCAATTGCAGCAGGCGATCAAACTGCTGCAATTTAACAACATCGAACTTTCCAATTTCATTGATAGCGAGTTGTTGGAAAACCCGCTTCTGGAACGTGTTGATCCCGGCCAGTCCTTTGCCGAAACCGGCGACGGAGCGGTCGGCAATGGTGATCAGGGCATCGATTCCCGTACAAACGATGATTTTTCGGATCGCGAGGACCGTTTCGGCACTGACCGGCTGACATCCAGTGAAACCATGAGTACTGACGATTCCGGGCCTCTCGATTGTGCGCCGGACGCCCTTTATAATGGCGAAGGTGAAATCAGTTCCGATGGTGCCCCTGTTGCCGGAAATCATGATTATTCGGCACCCTACAGCGGTGGAACAGGCGGCGGTGGCAGCGGCGAGGATTTACCGGGGCTCGAACAGACCCTGGCCGATCAGGCGACCCTGAGACAGTTGCTTGACGATCAGCTCAATATTGCCTTTGCTGATGCCGCTTCACGCATGATCGGCAGTTATCTGATCGATATGCTTGATGACAGCGGTTATGTGGGGGGGCCACTGGAAGAAGTCTCCGAATCTCTTGAATGCGATATGAGGGATGTCTTGCGCGTGCTCGAAGCCATGCAGGGATTCGAGCCGGTTGGCATTTTTGCCCGCAATCTTGCTGAATGTCTCGAACTGCAATTGCGTGAACGCAATCGATTCGATCCGGCAATGGCGGCTTTGCTTGCCAATCTGGATTTGCTTGCCCGGCGCGAATTTGATCGTCTGCGCCGAATTTGCGGGGTCGATGCCGACGATCTTTCAGATATGCTTGTCGAAATCCGTACACTTGATCCACGTCCGGGACGAACGGCTGACGGAGAACCGGCAACGCCGGTAATCCCCGATGTACTGATGCGTGCGGCCGGAAATGGCAACTGGCATCTGGAGTTGAACAGCGAGGCATTGCCGCGTGTTCTGGTGAACGAGGATTACGCCGTACAGATCGGGCAGGGCTTGCGTAACCGTGAGGAGCGCAATTTCCTGAGCGAGAGACTGCAAACAGCCAACTGGCTGGTAAAGGCCCTGCATCAACGTGCAACCACGATCATGAAAGTCGCGAGTGAGATCGTGCGTCAGCAGGACGGATTTTTCAATCACGGCGTATCGCATTTGCGTCCGCTGATCCTGCGCGATATCGCCGAAGCAATAGGCATGCATGAAAGCACGGTGTCACGGGTGACCAATGGCAAGTTCATGGCGACCCCGCGTGGTGTTTATGAGCTGAAATACTTTTTCACCACGGCAATTTCGTCTGCGGACGGGGGTGATGCACATTCTTCTGAATCTGTTCGGCATCGGATCAAGTCATTGATAGATGGGGAAGATCCGAAAAAGATTTTGTCCGATGACAAACTTGTCGAGCTGCTTCAAAAGGAAGGGATCGACATCGCCCGCCGAACAGTGGCAAAATACCGTGAAGCGATGAGAATTCCCTCGTCGGTCCAGCGACGGCGCGAAAAAAAGTCGCGGGTTTCCTAGCCGGTCAAACACTGCAAAATATACCCTAAGGTATTGTATATTAACTAATAATACCCAAATGTTGACTTGGCATTAACGAGGGAATATGGTGCGGCCTCCTGATTGAGGGGCACTGAAGGTCCATATGTACTGGGAAGTCACTCAACTGGGGATAGGCGATCCATGCAAATTACGGTTATTGGTAAGCAACTCGACGTTGGTAACGCACTCCGTCAACACGTCGTCGAGACGTTGGACCCTGCGGTAGAGAAATATTTCGATCACGCGATCGAGGCCACGGTGACCATCACCAAACAGGCGCATCTCTATATCACGCAGATATCGGTCCATGTCGGCAAAGGCATGTTGGTTCAGGCGAAGGCATCGGCGAATGAAGTGTATCCTGCTTTTGATTCCGCCTGTGATCGGGTCGCCAAACAATTGCGACGTTACAAGCGGCGATTGCGTGATCACCATAATGCCAACCGTGATCAGTATGAGCAGGCAAGAATTGATGCGACACATTATGTGATCGCACAGGAAGATGAAGACCATTCAGAGGACGAACATCTCAACGGCTTTGAGCCGGTGATCGTCGCTGAAACACCGGATCGCATTGACACGCTCTCTGTTGGAGAAGCTGTTATGCGGCTCGACTTGGGGGACATTCCGGCGCTTATGTTCCGGAATGGCAAACATGGCGGATTGAATGTTGTGTATCGTCGTGCTGACGGCAATATCGGCTGGCTAGACCCATCCGATAAGGAGGTTGGTGCAGCGTGACGGATACAGATTCTTCCGAGCCAAACAACGCAACGCGAAAAATGGACATATCATCGATTCTTTCCCCTTCTGGGGTAATACCGGCCTTGCGGTCCGGTGCGAAAAAAGCTGTCCTTGAGGAACTTGCCGAAAAGGCAGCCGACGTCACCGGACGTGAAGCAGGCGAAATTTTTTCCGTTCTGCTTGATCGTGAGAAACTTGGCAGCACCGGCGTAGGTGGTGGTGTCGCGATTCCGCATGGCAAGCTGGCTGATCTCGACCGGTTGCACATGATCTTTGCGCGTGCGCAGAACCCGATCGAGTTCGATGCCGTGGATGAACATCCTGTCGATTTGTTCTGCATGCTGATTGCGCCGGAAGAAGCTGGTGCTGATCATCTGAAAGCGCTGGCGCGGATTTCCCGCCTGCTGCGTAATCAGGGCATGTGTGACAAGTTGCGCGGTGCAGGTTCAGCCGATGCGATCTATGCATTGCTGACCCAGGATGAAGCTGAACAGGCCGCCTGAACGCGCAATTGACCGGGTGCAAGTCCGGCAACAGCAGATATCGAAAAACCGGATGCCGTTAACGCGGCGTCCGGTTTTCTTTTGTCTCTGAATAAGTCGGAACTCAGCCTTCGCTATTTTCTGCGGCCTTGGCATCAACCTTTTCGGCAGCATTCAATGCCGTCATTCGACCGGCCAGAACCACCAGATACAAGACAGGAATACCGATCAGAGCCGTACCGATAAAGAACCAGCTGTAACCGACCGCATCGACCGCAGTACCCGAGAAACCGGCCAGGATTTTGGGGAACAGCGTCATGATCGAACTGAAAATCGCATATTGCATGGCGGTAAAGGAAATGTTGGTCAGGCCTGAGAGGTAGGCGATGAAGGCTGCCGTTGCGAGACCACCCGAGAGGCTGTCAGCCATAATCACGGCGGCAAACATTACTGTATCCGGCCCCAGATGGGCCATGATCGCAAACAGGATGTTGGTCATGGCCGACAGAAGTGCACCCAGAAACAGAATGCGCACTACGCCATAGCGAACTGACAAAAGTCCGCCCAAGAAACTGCCGACAATGGTCATGAACAGGCCAAGTGTCTTGGAAACCGCAGCGATCTCTTCCTTGGAAAAGCCGAGATCGGTATAGAAAACATTGGCCATGACCCCCATGACAATATCGGCAATACGATAGACGCCAATCAGGACCAGCACGACGATGGCGGCCTTGCCATAACGATCAATGAAATCCTTTACCGGGGCGATATAGGTTTCCTGCACCATGCCGGTTGGCGTGACGCCAATACGGGTTGTCAGCCATGCGACAAGGATTGCCGCTGCAACTGAAATTACCAGTCTGACGGTCCCGGTAATGAAACCTGCGAGCTCGCCAATCATGCCGCCTTCGGTTAAGTCGGTTTTCAACGGGTCGGTCAGATTGCTGGCATAAATATTGGCGATGATAAAGGCGATCACGGTCAGTAAGAACATCAAAAGGAAACGACCATAATCCGATGTTTTGTGGAAATATTTGCTGTCGATACGGTTTACAACCGGTTCGCGAATAAGCAAGGTGGTGATCACGCCGATCCCCATCGCCAGCGCCATGCAGCCATAGGCAACCGTCCAGGCCAGCGGTTCATAAATGCCTTCGGCCTCGAACAGACCGGCAATGGTTAATGCGCCGGCACCGGCAATAATCATCCCGATGCGATAGCCACCGATATAGGATGAACTCATCATCGCTTGCAGATCGGGATCGGCGGCTTCGATACGATAGGCATCAATGACGATATCTTGGGTGGCAGAGGCAAAGCCAAGCGCAACGGCAGCAAAGGCCATCATGGTCAGGTTTTGGGCCGGATCGGTAAAGCCCATCCACAGGATAGCACCGATGATGCCGCATTGGGCGATGATCAGCCAGCTTCTGCGGCGACCGAGCACGCCATGCAAAACCGGGAAGGGCAACCGGTCAATCAGCGGTGCCCAGACAAATTTGAAAGAATATCCAAGGGCTGCCCAACTGAAATAGGTCACGGTCGAACGGTCCACGCCGGCTTCACGCAACCAGATCGACAGGGTGGAAAAGATCAGCAAGATCGGAATCCCGGCCGATAAACCCATAAACAGCATGGTGATTACGCGTGGGTGGATAAAGGCACGAAATGATTCACCCCAACTGCGCATGGCGGTAGCGGTGTTGTGCATGGATTTTCCCCGATTGAATGCAACCGTGCCCGAAGGTAGGGGAAACAGGTTAAAGAATGCCGAAACGAAATGG